>CAJJIV010000035.1 GCA_905187655.1 uncultured Eubacteriales bacterium
TATTACCGCCACAAGCCAAGACCCAAAACTAGTTTCATTTAGCATCTGCCAAAATTTTTTAGACCAAGAAATTTCAGCGAATTTTGTGGCAAACGCAAAAGAAAACTCTACGCAATGCCCATTATTAATTTTAGGCAAATCATTTACCAATTCTGCACAGAATTTTGCAAACGCTAACAGTGATATTTACCTACTAAATAGTAACGATTCTTACAACTTCTTCTGCCATTTTAACACATTCCCTTCAATAAAAGAAGAAGCTAAACAACACAAATTCAGGAACTTCTTGCACAATATAATTAAAAAAGAAAACACCAAAGGCTATATAAAAGCATCTTTGGTGCTAATTGCGTTTAGTATTTTTTCATCATATAAGTTGTATTATAGACTATTTGCATATCTTCTATTTTTACTATCCATCTTTTCATTTTTATCAAATAAAGCAAAAGAAACAACTAACTTTAATACAAATATTTTAAATAAAAAAGGTGATTAAAATTTTTCAATTCTTACCTCATACGGCATAAGATTAATACCAGAGATTTCTGTATAGTTAGAAAACAAAATATTTCCAAGTGAATTAACTTTTGCCACCTTTTCACTTAAGTTTGCAACAACCCTAATATTGCCAAACTCAGATTTAATTTTGTAACCTAAAACATTCAACTTTCTAAAAAACTTAAACTTGCCTTCATTAATAATTTTTATTATATCTTTTCTTGTACTAATAATTTTTTTGTATACATTCAAACAAGAATTTGGCTCCTTTTCTTCATTTTTTACGTTAATTGTTTTATAGTTATCGTTAACAACAAACCACGGCTTAGCCGAGCTAAATCCTGCATAAATTTCATCATTCCACTGCATAATAGTTCTAGAATTATCTCTGGAGTGCTGTTTAAGTTCTTCTAGTGCCTTTTCTTTATCTAAACTTGAATTAATAATCATTTTTGCATTAATATCTTCAAATTCTTCTGCTGAATTAAAAGGATAATTTGTCATACCTATTTCTTCACCATTATAAATAATAGGCACACCTTTAAGCATCATCATTAAAACAGCTAAACAAATGGAAGCGTTAAAAGAATCTTTTTCTGCACAAACAGCCGAAATTAAGCGTTGATAGTCATGATTAAAATAGAATAATGCCGACTTGCCAGCCGTTTCACCATTGCCCAGTTTTGTTTTAAGCGCCGATAAAAGTTTAGACTTATTTATTGTTCCATCACTATTAAAAGCACCAACTTGTTCAAAAGTGCAAATTGCATCTAATTCACCACTTAAATATCGTTGTTTGTCAATTTTTGATGGATCACCACCAAGTTCACCCAAACTAAAAAGACCATACTTTTTAAAAATTTTATTAAATTCTTTTAAATATGTATGAGCATTATTTTGATTAGAAAAAGGTTTATAAAATCTTTTACCTTTTCCTTTTTTATTAAACTTTGCCTTACCAATATGACTAATTGCATCAACTCTAAAACCATCAACATTAAGCTCAGCATAATATTTAATTACTTTTTCAATTTCTTGTTTGGCAACTAAACTATTATAATTTATATCAGGCATATTAGAAGAAAAGACCCTTAAATAATATTGACCTCGCTTCTCGCTATAAGTCCAAGCCGACCCAGAAAAAAACGACTGCCAATTATTTGGTGGCATCTTCTTACCATTTTTAACTACTGGGTCTGCCCAATAATAAAAATCAGAAAAATTATCTTCTCGATTTTCACTTTTAATAAACCATTCATTTTTGCTAGATGTATGATTAATAACAAGGTCAATTAAAACCTTGATTCCCAGTTTATGTGCTTCTTTTATTAATTTTTGCAAGTTATCAATAGTTCCAAATTCAGGAGACACACTATAATAATCACTAATATCATAGCCATTGTCTTCCATAGGAGACTTAAAAAATGGGCAAATCCAAATAAAATCTATACCAAGACTTTTTAAGTATTTAAGTTTGCTTAAAATACCATTAATGTCACCAATGCCATCACTATTGCTATCACAAAAGCTTTTTATATAAATTTGATAGCCAACTGCATTTTGCCACCACTTGTTTTCCATAGTTTTTTACCTTCCAGTAATTATTATAACATAATCAAATATTCAAGCAAATTAAAAACAGACATAAATTTATGTCTGTTTTTGTTATCTTAGATTTATATTATTCATCTTCATGTGTTCAATAAGTCTTCTTGAAAAGTTTTCAATTTCACCATTAGACAATGTATGGTCAAGCGAACAAACATTGAAAGCAAAAGTCATTGATCTTTTATCCCCAAACAATTCTTTATTATCATAAATATTTTTAAGTTTAAATTCAATTTCAAACTTGCATCTAAACTTTTTAATAATATCATCTAGTTCAGCATATTTAATTCCGCAAGGAACCAAGAAATTAAAATCAAGATCAACCGACTGGAACTTAGATACCTTATGATAAACTTTTTGTTCATTTGTAAACATCATAAACTTGTCATAATTAATTTCAACAACGCCAATTTTAGCTCTCTTGTCTATTTTAGAAGCCACCATTGGGTGAACAAGCCCCATTGTTCCAACAAGCTCTCCACCAACTCTTAATCCACAAGAATAAGCATCAAATAAATAGTCCTTATTAACACTTGCATCAAAATTCACAACTGTTTTTGCAAGCGACTCAGCAAGATTTTGAACTATTTTCTTTAAATAAAAATAAATTTCTTCTTCGGTTTTTGTTATAGAATAATAACAAATTGCAAGATGTTTTTCTTCATTACTTGACTTGTCTGCATTTAAGCCAGTAATAACTCTGCCAATTTCATCTATCTTAATTTCATTATAAATATTCTTGTTATTACTAATTACTTGAAGTAGCGAAGGCACAAGTTCACATCTAATTCCACTTTGTCCACTGTTAGAACTGTCTTCCAAATTAACAAAAGATGGAGAATTTATGCCAATTGAATTGTTAAATTCAGTATAATTCCAAATATATGTATGAACTTCATTAAAATCATATTTTTCAGCCAAAAGTCTTTTAACTTTGTATTCAGCAATATGCTGTGGAGATTGTGAAACAGGTTCAACCGAACTTAACATTGGTTGTGGTTTAATGTTGTCATAACCATACATCCTTGCAACCTCCTCAACCAAGTCTTCCCTAATAGAAATGTCTTTAGTTGCCCTATAAGACGGTACTTCAACAATTGCATTATTTCCATTAATATTGCTAATTGTAAACCCAAGTTTACTTAGTGTATCAAAAATAAATTCATTGGAAATATTTTCACCAATTCGGTTTCTTACAAAATTAGTATCCAAATTAATCTCAATGCTAGAACGATCATAATTTATAACATCGGTAACTTCACTAGTTACAACAATTCCGCTATCTATATTCTTTAATAAAGCAATAACCCTTGCAATGGCTTTTGGTGTAAATTCTGGGTCAAGCGATTTTTCGTACCTAATAGAACTATCGGTAGATAGACCAATTGCCTTAGAAGCCTTCCTAATTTTACTTGCTTCAAAAACCGCACTTTCTAACAAAAAACCAGTTGTTTCATCTGTAATACCAGACTGTTTTCCACCTTTAATTCCAGCGATTGCAACCGGATTATTATGTCTATCACATACAATAATTGAACCCTGGGCGATTTTATGATTTTCACCTTCAAGTGTTAAAATTTCTTCATCATCAAATGCTTCTCTAACTATCACGCCATCAACCATATTTTTGTCAAAGGCATGCATAGGAGTTCCAAATTCAAGCATAACATAGTTAGTCAAATCGGCAAGTAAATTAATATCTCTAAGACCACAATAATTCAACCTTATTTTTATTTCATAAGGCGACCTTTTTACTGTAACATTATCAATCATAACTCCGGTGTATCTTAGGCAGGCAGGAGTTTGAATTTTAATAGGCAATTGTTTTAATCCATCAAATTTAGAAATATTAACTATATCAATAGGTTTAAGTTTTCGGTTAAAAATTGCAGATAATTCACGCGCAAAACCAAGATGTCCCCAAAGATCAGGCCTGTTGGTTAAAGATTTATTATCTACTTCAATCAAAACATCTTCAATAGGAAAAATAGTTTTAATGTCGGCACCAACTTTATAATCGGTATTTGTAAAATCCACAATTCCGCTATCATCAGAACCAATCTTAAGCTCGGCTTCACTACAACACATACCATAGCTATCAATTCCGGCAAGTCGTGCTTTTTTTATTTTCATTCCGCCAACCATACCACCAACTCTAACAAGCGCAGTCTTCATACCAGCATATACATTAGGTGCACCAGTAACAACTTGCAACAACTCACCAGAACCATCATTTACAGCAAGCAGGTTCAGGTGGTCAGAATTTGCCAATTTTTCGCATTTTTCCACCTTGGCAATAACAACATCTTGCATATCTTCGCCAACTTTTGTAAAACCTTCAACTTCCGCCGTAGATAGTGTAATTCTTTTAACAATTTCTTCTGGCGCAATATCGTCTATTTCTACCATAGACTTAAGCCAATTAAGTGATAAAATCATATTTTTTCTCCCCTTGTATAACCTTAAAAATCTAATCCAAATTGTTTTAACACTTTTAAATTCCCGCTGTTTAAAAGCCTTATATCATCTAATTTTGTTTTTATCATTGCAAGCCTGTCAAGTCCAAGCCCAAACGCAAATCCACTATATTTATTTGGATCAACTCCTGCAAACTTTAAAACATTTGGATGTATCATTCCACAAGGACACAATTCAATCCAAGAGCCATGCTTGCAAACATTGCAACCCTTGCCATCACAGAAAGGACAAAACATATCTAATTCAAAACCAGGTTCAACAAACGGAAAAAATCCAGGTCTAAGTCTTACTTTAACTTCTTTGCCAAATACCTTAGATAGCATTTGTTTCATAAAATATATTAAGTTTGCAACCGAAACGTTTTCATCTACAACAATGCCTTCCATTTGAAAGAATGTATTTTCATGAGAATGGTCTACCGCTTCATTTCTAAAACATCTTCCAGGAAAAATAGCTTTAACTTTTCCACCATACTTTCTTAAAATAGCATTTTGCAAAGCACTTGTTTGCGTTTTTAACAACTCTCCATTGTCTAGCCAAAATGTATCTTGCATATCTCTTGCTGGGTGAGTCGCAGGAACATTAACAGCATCAAAACATTCATATTCAGTAACAATTTCTCTACCATCTTCAACAACAAAACCCATAGACTTAAAAATGTCTTCTAGTTCGGCCTGAACTATTGTTCTTGGGTGAAGTGTTCCAACCTCTGTTTCAACCGGCAAAGTAATATCTATATTTTTCGCTGAATTTACAACATCATTAATTGCAGAGTCTTCCAATTCTGACTTTTTAGTTGCAATTTTTTCTTCAATATACTTTTTTAAATCATTAACTAAAATACCCGCTTCTCGCTTTTCTTCATTAGGAATTTCTCTAAACGCAAGCATTAAATCTTGAATAGCACCCTTTTTACCTAAAAAAGCTATACGCATTTCTTCAAGTGCTTCAAGAGAGTTAATTTTATTATATTTTTCTTCAAACTCTGCTCTAATTTTAATTGTCTTTTCTTTCATAATTTATCCCCTTTGTTAACGCCAAAAACTAATTTAGTTCAATATGCTTAATATTCTTTTTCTTACTATATCTATATAATATCACTTTTTTACCAATTGTTGCAACCGGTTCAGCAGATAATTTTTCACACAAAAAATCCATCAACCACTTTGGGTCAATATCAGATGATTGTAAAATAGATATTTTAATTAGCTCTCGAGTGTTTAACACCCCATCAATTTGATTTAATATATTGTCATCAATTGCACCTTTGCCAATAATCACAACTGGCTCTAGCAAACTTGCCTGACTTCTTAAAAATGCACGTTGCTTACTTGTCATAATTTTCTCCTATTCGTCAAAAAATTCAAAATCAAAATCGGCAATTCTTACAGTGTCGCCTTCTTTAATTCCACGCTTCTTTAATTGTTTATTTATACCTTTTTCTTTAATAATCTTTTGAAAATAAGCAAAACTTTCATTGTCACTTAAAACAACATTTCTAATAAGCTCATCAATAAAGCCCCCACTAAGCACAAATGCACCATCATCTGCCCTAGTAATTTCATACTTTGTTGGGTCCGGCTTGGTATATTCAAACTTAACAAACTCAATAGGCTCTGGTTTTGGCAAACTATATACCATTGTTGCCGTTTTCTTTAGTAATTCATCTATGCCCATATGCGTGTAGCCCGAAACACAAATAATCTCTGGTTGATTTTTAAGTTTTTTTATTCTGCTTTTAAATTTTTTAGCATTTGCCTCAGCATCAATGCTATCCATTTTATTAAGAACAACCAATCTTGGAGTTTTAGCAAGCTTTTTATCATATTTTTTAAGTTCACTAGTTATAACCCTGTAATCATTGTATGGGTCACGACCTTCCTCACCAGAAATATCAACGACAATTAAAAATAACCGTGTTCTTTCAATATGCCTTAAAAAATAATGACCAAGCCCAGCGCCTTCGCTGGCTCCTTCAATTAAACCAGGAATATCTGCAATTGTAAAACTTTTATCAAAAACTCTTGCCACACCAAGATTAGGTGAAAGCGTTGTAAACTGATAATTGGCAATTTTAGGCCTTGCCGAAGTTAAAACTGAAAGCAAAGTAGATTTGCCCGCATTTGGGTAACCAACAAGCCCAACATCTGCTATTGTTTTAAGCTCCAAAATCAATATGCGTTCAAGAGTCTTTTCACCTGCCTGTGAAAAGGACGGAGATTTTCTTCGGCTAGACTTAAATTTTGCATTACCATTTCCGCCTTCGCCACCCTTTTCGGCTATAACTTTATCACCATCGTAAAACAAGTCTGCAAGTATCCCACCAGTTTCATTGTCTTTAACAATAGTTCCACAAGGCACTTTTATAATAACCGATTCACCAGATTTTCCTGTTGCCAAGTTGGGACCACCACACAAACCATCACCAGCCTTAAAATGCTTAGTATATCTAAATTCACCAAGGTCAGTAACATTCTTATCTGCAACAATAATGATGTCGCCACCTTTTCCGCCATCTCCTCCATCGGGTGCACCAACTCTTACACACTTTGCAGTATGGAAAGAAACTTTACCATTTCCACCATTGCCTGATTTAATATAAATTTTTACTCTATCATCATACATATTTTTTACCTTAAATATTTTTAGGACAAAGGTGATTAATTTTGCAATTCTTGCAATCTGGCCTTTGCGCCTTACAAACATACCGCCCATGAAGGACCATAGATTGATGAGCATCTATCCACAATTCCTTTGGCAATATTTGTTCAAGTTTTTTCATTGTTAAACTTGGAGTTTTTTCATCTGCAAGCCCAAGCCTTTTAGATAATCTAAATACGTGAGTATCTACCGCAATGGCAGGAATTCCAAATCCCACCGCCATTACAACACTTGCCGTTTTTTCTCCAACTCCTCCAAGTTTAATTAAGTCCTCTTTATTATTTGGCACAACTCCACCATAATTGTCTAAAAGTGATTTTGTTGCCTTAATAATGTTTTCCGCTTTATTGTTAAAAAAACCACAAGGCTTAATAATATTTTTTAAATTCTCTTCACCAAGTTCAATCATTTTTTCAGGAGTCGGTGCAACTTTAAACAGTTGCTCTGTTACCATATTAACGCGTTTGTCGGTGCATTGTGCAGACAAAATAACTGCAACCAAAAGCTGATAGTTAGAAGCAAAATTAAGTTCACACTTACAACCGTTATAACAGTCAATTAAAGTTTTAACCAAATTCACCTTGTTCATAACCCACATCCAAACAACTTATTTAGTTAAATTGTAAATTATCATTAAAATCCTAAAAGTAACAGCATCATCAAACGACCTAATGTTAAGTCCGGTCAAATTTGCAATTTTCTCAATGCGGTATAACAGTGTATTTCTATGCAAATATGACTTTCTAGATGTTTCAGCAACATTAAGATCGTATTTAAAAAATTCCTCAACACATCTTGCCAATTCTTCATCTTCCATAATAGATTTAAAATTTGCATCAATAAGTAAATTTCTATAAGCCAAAATATCTTTAATAGGTACTCTATTAATTAATGATTCTATTAAGCAAGATTTATCATTTATATTGCAACCGCCAAAACTTTCTTCACTTTCAAAAACATCTTTTAATTTGTCTTTTGTCTTCATTTTTTACCTCACAAAATAACTAGATAATATAATATCATCTAACAACAATTATTTCAAGTAAAATGCCAAATTTGACCAAATATTTTTAATTAGCCCTTTGTGCCAAATATACAAAAGAAATTAGACATAAATAAAATTAATGGTATTAAATAACCAAACCCATCAGCTATTTAATCAACAATTCTCATACCTGTCAAAGCATCAAATTTAAACCCATCAACAATAAAAAAATCTTCACCTTCATTTGCATTTGGCAATTCTATGGTTTTATTATAAGTGCTATTTTTAAAATCAAATTTTAAAGCATTTTTGGCATAAAAATATGAAAAGTAATCGGTTGGATTTTTCATCTCATCTTTAAAGCATAATTCACCCAAACATGACCCAAAACAAAATTTTAAAACTTTACAATCATTGAAATACCCAAAATTTGGGGTCATTTTGACAACAACAACTCCGCCCGACTGTTCACCAGCCCCCAAACAATGCATCCGCCACAAGCTTAAAAATTTTTGAAATGTTTGCAAGTTTTCAATCTCTTCAATTAGTACTATATTACTATTTTTTAATAATGAACGCACCAAACAAAGTGCAAATTTTTGTTCTGAACTTAACTTTTTAACCTTTGTTTTTGCAAGTTTATCTAACCCAAATTCTTTCAAATATACATAAGATATATCAATAAAATCTTTATTTACTTGCTCATTGTTTATTTTTTTAAGATAATAAAGATTTTCTAACACCGATTTATTTTCTAACAAAACCGGCACTTTTTTAAGATAACTAATTTTTAAATTTTGGTTCACAAGTTTTTTTCTGTCTGTACCATTTATTTTAATGTCACCTAAATAATTATTATTAATACCGCTAAGACAA
>CAJJIV010000036.1 GCA_905187655.1 uncultured Eubacteriales bacterium
TTTTCATCATTTATTATTTTATTTGAATATTTAAAACCATTAAATAACTATGTAACAGATGTGTTTAGTTTTAAACAAATTTTATTAAAATTTGGTTCATCATCAAAAAGGTTAGAAAACTTTTTAATAAACAACAATATTTTAAATGATGAAAAGGACAATATTAACTGTAGTTTAGTTGCAGATTTAGATATACTATACTTTGATGAAAATGACAAAAGCTATAACATAAATGTTAAAAGTAATGAAATTTTAAAAATATGCAATAGCGACAAATTAAATTCATTTGAAGAGTTGTTTGTTAATAAAAATTTTGGTCAAAAAAATAAATTGCTTATAAATAAGATTGATTCTAGTATATTGTCTGCAACAGAGTTTAATGCAATTTTTGAATATGTTAACTCTTGCCAAGATTGTTATTTTAGTGGCACCTTAAAGTATAATTTGGAACTAGTAAATGAATTAAATATCAATGAAGAGAAATATATAAAATTGTTTAAACTAAATAAATTGGTCAAAAAATTGCCAAATGGAATTGAATCTGATATTAGCAATTGTATTTTGGTCTTTAACCAATATGACAACTTAAAAATTAACCTTCTAAGGGCATACTTAAGTAGTGCAAAAGTTATATGTATTAAACTTGATTTTTCATTAAATGAGCACAAAACTGAGTTTAACCAAATTTTACAAAAAATTAAAAAAGGAATTATTCTTGTCGTGTTAGATTCTGGCAATAATTTTATTATATGTGATAAAAATGTCGAATAAAGTCAAAGATTTTGTGCATACTAAGAATGAAAAAATAAAAAAGGAGAAACATTATGGCAAGAACTAAAAATTGTGGTAACTGCTGTAGTTCTAAAAGAATATCTAAAAGATTGTACGATAATAAAAAATCTACCAAAAGCTGTTCATCTAAGAACTGTGCAAACTAAAAAAACAAAAAGAGCCCACTATTTTTGGTGGGCTCTTTTTATTTTATTAAAATCACTTTATTTTTAGTTTATTTTATAGTATAATTTTGTTGTGTATATATCATAAGGAGAAATTATGGAACTTGGAGTTATTGGTCTTCCAAATGTAGGTAAAAGCACATTGTTTAATGCATTAACAAATGCCGGTGCTGAAAGTGCAAATTATCCTTTTTGCACAATAGAACCAAACGTTGGTATTGTTGATGTGCCAGATGACAGGCTTACCCAACTAGCAAAATTATATAATTCAAAAAAAATAACACCAGCAAGTCTTAAGTTTGTTGACATTGCAGGTCTTGTTAAAGGAGCAAGTAAAGGCGAAGGGCTTGGGAATAAATTTTTAGCATCAATAAGAGAATGTGATGCTATTGTTCATGTTGTAAGATGTTTTAAAGATGAAAACATTACTCATGTTAATGGAACAATTGACCCTGCAAGAGATATAGATATAATAAATACTGAATTAATTTTATCTGACTTAGAAAGTCTAGAAAGACAGCGTGGTAAATTTGAAAAATCTGCTAAAGCAGGAGATAAAGAAGCGGGGATACAGTTAAAAATAATTGATAAAATTATTGATGTACTTAACAATGGCAAACTTGCAAAAACCATACCATTTACTGAAGAAGTAAATCTGTTTGTTAAACAATTGTTTTTAATAACCAATAAGCCAGTTATTTATGCTTGCAATATAGCAGAAAAATCTTTAAGTGAAGATTATGAAAATTTGTCAGAAGTTAAAATTGTTAAAGAAATAGCCCAAAAAGAAGATAGTGAAGTTTTGGTAATAAGCGCAAAAGTTGAACAAGAGTTAACTGAATTGCCAGAAGAGGAAAGACAAATGTTCCTAGATGACTTAGGTTTAAAAGAAAGTGGTTTAAACAGAATTATAAGACTTGGTTATAAACTTTTAGGTCAAATTTCATACCTAACTGCAGGTGAGAAAGAAGTAAGGGCGTGGACAATTTTAAATGGAACAAAAGCGCCACAAGCCGCAGGTAAAATACATAGCGACTTTGAGCGCGGGTTTATTAAGGCAGAAGTTGTTGACTACAACGATATAATAAAATATGGTGGTTTTAATGGTGCCAAAGAAAATGGTAAGGTAAGAGTTGAAGGCAAAGATTATGTCGTCAAAGAGGGCGATGTAATGTTGTTTAAATTTAATGTATAAAGGGGTTGAACTATGATTTTAACAAAAGTTATTGTTAATACTACCACAGAAGCAAGTGATTTAGTTGCAAATATCTTAATTCAAAATGGAAGTAGTGGTGCAACAATTGTAGACAAAAGCGATGTTATTAATTTTATGCATCAATATCCAGCACTAAATTACGATCCAAATATTGTGAGTTGCTATCCAGAACAGGTTTTAGTTGTTGGAGTATTGGCGCCGGAATCTGCAGATTCAGGTGTAAAATCAATTAAAATGGACCTGCAGCAGTTGTTAAAAAATAGTCCATTTAATGTTGGTGAGCTTTCTGTTAGAACCGAAAGCGTTAATGATGAACATTGGCTTGATATTTGGATGGATTATTACAGACCATTTTCGGTTGGAAAACTTAAAATTTATGCAAGTTGGCAAACAAGAAAGCACGATTTGTTTAAACTGCCAATAGTATTAAATCCTGGACCTGCTTTTGGTACTGGTCAGCACCCAACAACAGAATTAACATTAAAAGCAATGCAAGAGATTAATCTTAAAAACAAAATCCTTTTAGATATCGGCTGTGGTTCTGGCATTCTTGGAATTGCAGGAATAAAACTTGGGGCATCAAAGGCATATTTAATTGATATAGATGATGTAGCACTTGATGCAAGCAACGAAAATAGCGAACTAAATGGAGTTTTAGATAGAGTTGAAATACTAAAAAAAGACCTTATCTATTCTCCGAGTGATGATATTGTTGCTGGTTGCATAGTTATGAATATTACTAGCGAAGTAGCAATTGACTATGCTCCAAATATTAAACACAATTTAATTGTTGGCGGGTATGCAATAGTAAGTGGCATTTTGCCAGAGTTCGCCGAAGATGTTGCCAATAAATATAAAGAAAATGGCTGTGAAATAATTAAAAAATATGAAAAAGATAATTGGGTAAGTTACTTAATTATACGAAGGCAGTAATCTATGCACCGATTTTATTTAAGCGCAGAAGAGTTGCAAGCAGGTGAAATTAAAAGTGAAGAGTTTAATCATCTTAAAAATGTTTTAAGAATGAAAGAAAAAGACAAGTTTGTTGCAATATGCAATAATTGCAATAATTATTTTTGTACAATTGATAAAATTAACAAAAATTCTGCAAATTTTACAGTAGATAAAATTGAGCTTAATGAAGCAAATCCTAAATTTAAGCTTGCTATTTTTCAGGGGCTTGCAAAAGGTGAAAAACTTGAATTAGTTGCACAAAAAGCGACAGAAATTGGGGTAAGCTCAATCTTTCCAACATATTTTTCTAATTGTGATGTAAAGCCATATACAAACAAAATTTCAAGGCTTGAAAAAATTTGCATAAGTGCTTGCAAACAATGTGGCAGAAGCATAGTTCCGCAAATTAGCGATTGCGTAACAATAAAAGATTTACCCAATTTGCTAAAAAATTACGATATATGCCTTTTGGCTAACGAAAGGGAAGATAATAAGCAGTTGCTAGATATTTTAAATGAATATAAAAATGTTAACTCTGTGGCCGTTATCGTTGGTCCAGAAGGAGGATTTAGCACAACTGAATTAGAAATTCTTAAAAGTTATGCAATAAGTGCAAGTCTTGGTAAAAGAATTTTGCGTACTGAAACCGCAGGTATTTATTTAATGTCGGTGCTAAGTAGTTTTTATGGGGCATAAAAATGAAGTTTTGTATAATTACTCTTGGTTGTAAAGTAAATAGTTACGAAAGTGATAGCCTTTTTAAGCAAATTGAAAAGGCTGGTCATACTGTGTCTAACAAATTGGAAGTTGCAGATGTATATATAATTAACAGTTGTGCAGTAACAACCGAAGCTGAACATAAAAGCCGAGAAGTGATTGCAAAAATAAACAAAATCAACGAAAATGCAAAAATATATGTTTGTGGGTGTTCTAGTCAATTGCACCCAGCAAGTTTTTTATCTAAAAAGAATGTTGTTGCTGTGCTTGGTACTGAAAGCAAAGATAAGTTATTAGATATAATTAACAAAAATTTACAGGGCGACCAGCGTGAAAAAATAAATGACAAAACGTATAATGAAAATTATACTGCTAATATTATTAAGACTAGGACATTTATAAAAGTACAAGATGGTTGTAATAATTTTTGCACTTATTGCATTATTCCATATGTTCGAGGCAGAGAAAGAAGTAGAACCATTGAAGATATAGACAAAGAACTACAAGAAATTTATGGCAAAACAAATGAAGTGGTTATTGTTGGAATTAATATGGCGGCCTATGGTAAAGACTTAAAGCCAGCAAGAACGGTAAGCGACATTATTGGGCTTTTTAGAAAGTACGAAGGCTTACGACTGAGGTTTAGTTCGTTTGAAATGGGGACTATTACTGAAGAATTTTTAATTGAAGCACAAAAGCTAGAAGGTTTTTGCCCATTTTTTCATATTTCTTTACAAAGTGCTTCAAACAATGTACTTAATAAAATGAACCGAAAGTATCAAATTGAAGATTACATTAAAACGGTAGACCTAGTACGAAAATACTTTCCAAACGCAAACATTTCTACCGATATTATTGTTGGCTTTCCTACCGAAACAGAAGAAGATTTTGTTTGTGGTTTAAAAAATATAGCAAATATTAAATTCGGAAATGTTCACATTTTCCCTTATTCAAGTAGAGAGGGAACAGTTGCAAGCAAGTATAAAGTTTTAAACGGAGCGATAGTTAAAGACAGAATAAGTCGACTTAAACAAATTACCGATAAAAGTAGAGAAAAGTACATAAACAGTTTGCTTGGTCAAACAGATGAAGTTTTGTTTGAAGAACAAGAAGATGGTTATTATGTAGGCTTTACTAAAACTTATATTAAGTGTTATGTTAAAAGTAATTGTAAACTAGAAAATAAAATTATTGATGTAAAACTAATTAGCCCATTAAAAAATGGTATTTTAGGAGAAATTATTTAGTATGGATGATTGTATTTTTTGTAAGATTGTTAAAGGAGATATTCCAAGTTATAAAATATATGAAGATAAGTATACTTATGCATTTTTAGACATAGCTGGCGATGTAGAAGGACATACTTTGGTAATTCCTAAATCTCATTGTACAAACGTGTTAGATGCAAGTAATGAAACACTGCATCATGTAATGGACACGGTAAAATTAATTTCAACTCATTATGTTAACAATTGTAAGTATAGCGGTGTTAACATAATTAATGCAACAGGTAAAGATGCTGAGCAAAGTGTTCTTCATTTGCATTTTCATGTTTTTCCAAGGAAATTTAATGATGGAGTTAATGGGTTTCCTCATAACGAGAAGAAAGAACTTGATTTTAATTTTATTAAAAATAAATTACAAATTACAAAATAAATATTGACAATTTAATGTTATTTTGTTAAACTTTTTAAAGTAATTTAAGAAAAAGCGAGGTGAAACAGGGTGAGTACCGTTAAAGTTGGTGAAAACGAAACACTTGATAGTGCATTAAAACGCTTTAAAAGAAAATGTCAAAAAGATGGAATCATAGGTGATATTCGTAAAAAAGAAGCTTATGTTAAACCAAGCGTAAAAAAGAAAATGAAATCTGAAGCTGCACAAAAGCGTAATCGCAAAAATGGCTAAAATAAAAAACCTTCACATTGCAGGTGAAGGTTTTTTATTTTCTATTTATTATTTATTCACTTATATAACCTGTTATGGTAACAACGGTTGTCGTTCCTGAAGCAACTGTTATGCTAGGTCCTGTTGTTGATGGCAATACAAAGTTGTTAGTAGAATTTAGGGTATAGTCAGAACTTGTTAATGTTTCTGTTGCTCCGCCACTTATTCTTAGTGTAACAGAATTTATTTCAAAATTTGTTGGCAATTGGTCGGTTATGCTATCTACTGTTGCATCGGTCGAAGTGTTGTTGTTTAATGTAATAATATAGCTAAAAACTTGGTTTGGGAAAACCTCTGTTTCTGATGCTAATTTAGACACCGTTAAAGCGTCTTCACTATTTTTTTTTTGAATGGTACTATGCGCAAAGGCAGTTACCGTTCCAGTAGATGTGTATCCAATTCCTTGAACTGAATTTGTTATTGCAGTGATTGTTGATGGCAAATTAAATATAACTTGACTATTATAAGTTAATGTCATTGTTTGACCAACATTAAGTTGTTGCAGTGTAAAAGTTAATGGATTTGTTGCAATTGGGCTAACAGCATAACTTGTACTTCCCACTGTAAGTTTTCCACTTCCAACTACATAGGCAAGATTTCCACCACCAAGATCATCAATAATTCTTACGCCTGTTAAAAAGTTAGAGCCTGAATTGGTTATTGTAACTGTATAACTAATAATGCTTCCGGCACTAAAGGTAGTAGGGTTCGCTGTTTTTGTAATAGTTAACCCACTAGAAGTATTTAATTCAATTGATGAAGTGTTTGAAGTCCCGGTTAAACTTTCAGTTGAGCCAGAAAAAGAATAAATAACCGTAGCTTGATTTGTAATTGTAGACATAATATCTCCTCCTGTTTTATTCAATGTATAATATGCAAATTTTATAATTATGGTGTAAGATATTTATTAATTTGACAATCAATTAATTTTTATATACAATATTTTATAAATAGCCCCAAAGGAGATTATTAATGACAGAAAAAGCAGGAATAGTGTTATTTAACAAAAAGTTTACTAAAGTTGCACTGGTTTATCGAGAAAACTTGAAAGATTGGTCGTTTCCAAAGGGTCATTTGGAAGCAGGTGAAACCATTCAAGAGTGCGCAATACGGGAAACGTCTGAAGAAACTAAAAGAGTAGCAGAGATCTTAAATTATCCACCCATTATTGAAAAATATGTTACGCCTAGTGGTGAAAAATGTAGGGTAACAATGTTTGTGGGCAAAGACCTTGGAAAAAGTGATAATAATAGTACTGATACGCATCCAACGTTTTGGGTAGATATAGCTGAATGTGAAAATAAACTAAGTTATGATTCGCTTAAGGATTTATGGAATAAAGTTAAGCAGATGTTAAATATTTAAAACAAATTTGTTAGAAAAACAAAAAAATAACACTTTAACTTAAAAGTTAAAGTGTTATTTTTATTATCACAAATTGATATAATAAAATAAGTTTTTAACAAGTTTTTAGTTTGTTGTTAAAAAACATTTTAGTAATTTTCATTTCTCACTTCAAAATAGCTTTGTGGATGCGAGCAAACTGGGCACACTAGTGGAGCCTTTGTTCCAATAACCAAGTGTCCACAATTTCTACATTCCCAAATTTTAACTTCGCTTTTTTCAAAGACCTTTTGATTTTCTACATTATTTAATAATTTGCGGTATCTTTCTTCATGAGTTTTTTCAATTTGTGCAACGGCACGAAATTTGTATGCCAATTCTTCAAACCCTTCATCCTCAGCATCTTTAGCAAATTTTTCGTACATATCTGTCCATTCAAAATTTTCACCTTCAGCGGCCGCTTTTAAGTTGGTTCTTGTGTCGCCAAGTTCTCCAAGTTCTTTAAACCACAATTTTGCGTGTTCTTTTTCATTGTCGGCTGTTTTTAAAAATAGTTCAGCAATTTGCTCCAAACCTTCTTTTTTTGCCACACTTGCAAAATATGTATATTTATTACGTGCTTGGCTTTCACCAGCAAATGCTTCTCTTAAATTTCTTTCAGTTTTTGTTCCTGTATATTTCATAATATATTCTCCTATAATTAAATTTTGCAAAGTTATTATATCACGAAAGTATTTGCAACGCAACAAAAACTAATTTATCTATTGTGTTTTTTGCGTGCAAAGCATTAAAAATTTTATTTGTTTTTGTAGATATTTGTTAACAGACAAATAAAAAAGATGTTTAAGTTAAAAACATAAACATCTTAATTTTATTAACTATTTAATAACTGTTTCCCATAAGCCGTGTTTGTTGCAATATGCAAATAATGTTGCACCCTTTTCATAAGGGAAAACTGCCTTTGCAACTTCTTCTGGTTTAAAATATTTTTTTGCAGAAATTTTATTAGATTTTAGCCCAATAAATTCAATGTAATGATCTTTCTCCATAACATGTGGAACGGTGACAACAACATAATTTCCTACAACTTCATATGTAGGCAAGTGCTTTTCAAAAGATGCATCTACTGAGTTTGCTTTAAGTGGTTGCATTTGTTCACCACAGCACAAAATTCCACAATTATTGCAAGTGCAATCGTTTATAACTTCTACAGTTGCACCACACTTTTTACATTGTTTAATTATTAAATTTTTATCCATATTTATTTCCTTTATATTAAAAATTTTTGGCGTTAATTTCAAAGAAACTTTGTGGGTGAGCACAAACTGGGCAAACATCAGGAGCCTTTGTTCCTACAACAATGTGACCGCAATTTCTGCATTCCCAAACCTTTACTTCAGATTTTTCAAATACTTGTTTTGTTTCTACATTTTTTAACAAAGCACGGTACCTTTCTTCATGGTGCTTTTCAATTTCGGCAACCATCCTAAATTTTTCAGCAAGATCGTGAAATCCTTCTTTTTCGGCGGTTTTTGCAAAACCAGCGTACATATCGGTCCATTCATAGTTCTCACCTTCGGCAGCAGATTTCAAATTTTGTGCGGTGTCACCTAGGCCGTTAAGTTCTTTAAACCACATTTTTGCGTGTTCTTTTTCATTATTTGCTGTTTTTTCAAATAGTGCGGAAATTTGTTCGTAGCCTTCTTTTTTTGCAACGCTTGCAAAATAAGTGTATTTATTTCGTGCCTGGCTTTCTCCTGCAAACGCAGTTTGCAAATTTTTTTCGGTTTCAGTTCCAGCGTACTTAGATTTTGGTGCTTCTTCAATTATTTCCAAATAAGAACCTTTCATACCACATTTTGGACAAACAGGCTCAACACC
>CAJJIV010000037.1 GCA_905187655.1 uncultured Eubacteriales bacterium
TTGTAACATATAATTTTAAACTAGTCAATTGCAAGATTAGACAAAATGGTTATTGTATTTGTTTTTAACAAGTTTTTAAATATCTGTTAAAACTCAATATTTTACAAATTAACACAATTTTAAAAGTTTGTTAAAAACTCAAATTCGTTTTTTAAACACATTAAAAACATTTGTTAAATGTCATTATTTTTATTACCACTATTTTTTTGCGGCAAAAATAGTCGACATAAACATTTGCCGGTTGCAATAAATTCATCACAAGGACAATAAGTTGTATCATCTTCTGTCCTTCTACAAGGGCAATGCCCGTTTCTTTTGTAAATTCCGTTTAAAATTTTTTCTACATATTCTTTATCCGGATTAATAATGTAACCTTTCATTTTTGCACCTAATTAAAGTGTCTTTCAAATTTTTTTAAAATTAATTTGGCTGGCATATACCCCATAAAACTATCAATAATCTTTCCATCCTTTAACAAAAAAACGCTGGGTACAGCATCAACGTTAAAGTCATTGGCCGTTTGCTCCGATTCATCTACATCTACTTTTACAATTTTAAATCGGTTATCTTTTTCTAGTTCTTCAAGTTCTTCTTTAAGCATTTGACATGGACCACACCATGTTGCATAAAAATCCACCAAAACAAGGCCAGAATTTGTTAACTCTTTAAAATTATTATCTGTTGCTTTTTCCATTTATTTAATATCTCCATTTAAATTTTTCTCTTTATTATCTTGTGCATCACTATTAATTGTATTAGCAGAATCATTAATTTCATTAACCGACTTTAAATATTTTGCTCGGTTTGCGTTTTTGATGTGCATAATAGCAAAAATCAAAATTAACAGCGCTTGAACCGGAATACAAATTAAAAACAAGAGCCAAGTCTTTGGCTGATTGCAATAAATTAAGAATAAAGTAGTTGCTGTTGTCCAGGTCAAAAGTGAAGCAAATAAGCATCTAGTCCAAATTTTACCCCAAATACAAGAAAACACCAGACAGACGATGCAAGAAATTGGAACTGCAGCAACAAACACCAACCATGTTTTACTAAAAACTCCAAACATTGCAGGAAAAACATAAATGCAAACGGCAACTATCCATACTGCAATTACCGAAGCTAGTGTAATTAACAGTTTTATATATCTAACAAAAAGATCTTTTAGTGCCGGCTTAAGTTTAATTTTCTTTTTAGGTTCACTGACTAATTCATCAAGGGTTAAACCGAATAAATCCGCCATTTTTTTTAACACAAAAACATCAGGAACGCATTCACCACGCTCCCATTTGCTTACCGCCTTATCTGTATAGTTGAGTTTTTCCGCTAGTTCATATTGTGTTAACTTTAACTTCTTTCTACAGTCGGAAATATTTTTTGCAATCTGTTCTTTCATTTCCATATGTGCATTATATTATAGATTCTACTAAAAAGCAAGTTATTTTAATTTGGATTTTTGTCGTTCTACTCAGAGTAGAAAATATTTTTAATTCCTACCAAAACTAAAACAACCTTATAGTAAAAAGCATTGTACGGCAAAAAACTTCTGCATATAATAATTTTGTAAAGAACACATTAAGGAGAACAGAGCTTATGAAAATAGCAATCTCAGCAGAATCAACCGCTGACCTAACACCAGAACTACAAAAGGAATACGATATAAAAATTGTTCCACTTTCAGTTACAATGGGCGACAAAACAGTATTAGATATAGATTTAAAATCAACACAAATTATAGACTTCGTAAAAGAAACCAAAATCCTTCCTAAAACAAGTGCGGTTAATGAAGCGCAATTTGAAGAATTTTTTGGCAACATTTTAAAAGAGTACGATGCAATTATTCACTTTTCAATGTCAGGTGAACTTAGCAGCACATATGATAATGCTAAAAAGGTATCTGAAAAATTAAAGAATGTATATGTTATTGATACAAGAACTCTTTCAACGGGAATAGCACTACTTGCTATGTACGCCTGCAAACTTGTTAAAAAGCAAGTCCCAATTGAAGAAATAGTAAGATTATGCGAACAAAGAAAGAATGACCTACAAGTTAGTTTTGTTTTAAAACGATTAGACTTTTTATATAAAGGTGGCAGATGTAATGCTCTTCAACTTTTTGGCGCGAACTTATTGCAACTAAGGCCTGAAATAATATTAGAAGATGGCAAAATGCGCCCAAGCAAAAAACTTAGAGGCAATATGGACATTTGTGTAAAAAAATACTGCGAAGACATTTTAGATCGATTTAACACCGCTGACTTAAGTGAAGCTTTTATAACATATACAACAGCAACAGGTAAAATGTTAGAAAACGCCGAAACTTGCTTAAAGCAAGCTGGTTTTAAAAAAATACATAAAACAACGGCTGGCGGAACTATAACAAGTCATTGCGGAGAATATTGTTTGGGGATATTGTATATTAATGGCCCAGAGCCAGAAATAAAGGTGAAGTAAGTGAAATTACAAAAACAAAATATAACAATAATAGGAGATAGCATAAGCAAGGGGCTTTACTTAGACAATTTAAAACCAACATCACTTGATTTTTCTGCAGTAAAAATTATTGAAGACAAATTGGGTAAAAAAATTAACAACTTGTCATCTTTTGGACAAACTCTTAAAAGGGTATATGAAAAGGGTGTTATTTCAAACTATCTTTCTAATATAAAAGGCAAGCATAATATTTGTGTACTTTGGATTGGCGGAAACGATGCCGATTACAACTGGAAAGAGGTTGCACAATCGCCAGATAAAAATCATGAACCTAAAACCCCATTAAAAGAATTTGAAAATATATTAGATGCAATAACAAAGCAACTTGTAAAAAAGGTAAAAGTGGTTTTTGTCACCCTTCCTCCAATAGACAGTAAAAGATATTTTAATAATGTAATAAGCAAAATTGCCAATAAAGATGCCATTCTTCAATTTTTTAACGGAGATATAACTAACATTAATAGACACCAAGAATGTTACAACACAGCCATACTAAAAATTGCAAAAGAATATAACTGTCCTGTATTTGATATAAGAACTGAATTACTTTTAGATCGAGATTATTTATCTATGCTATCTGAAGATGGTATTCATCCAAGCCTAAGTGGTCAAAATCGCATTGCCGAACTTGTTATTAACAAAATAAACGAAAACCAAAATGAAAAATAGAAAAGACTTCCTAAAAGGGAAGCCTTTTTATTAATTATTAAAATTTTTTCACATAGTGTATATCGCCCATCTTTTCGGTGGTAATATAACCTGGCTCTGCTTTAATAACATCAATTAATCTGTTAACAATACTTGCACAAGTCATTTCAACAGTGGATGGTTTGTTTACTGTTACTGTTGTCGTTGGTTCGCCTTCAACAGTCCAACAATTTTGGTCAAATTCCTCCGGTGCGTAAACCTTACCAATACACTCACTGATAATAGTAATTCCTTCTTTGGTTTCCGTTGTTACAATTGCACTCATACCTGTTGCATCGCCTTTTTTAATTGTCATATTTAATGTTGAAGAATGCAAGTCCTTATTATAAGTTTGCGGAATACACTTTTGCGTTTGTTTGGTTACTGTTAAACCAAGATAAGAACATAACCAACCATTAACATTCCACATATATGATGGCAAGAATTCTCCACTTGCAATCATTTTATTTCTTACTTCTTCAGTTACATTATCTGCCGATGCAATTTCTTTTTCAAAGGTCTTAAGATCTAGCCCAGCACCGTGAACTTGCGCCAATGCAATGCCATAGTCTTCTACATTGTAACTGCTTCTGCCAATAATTCTTTTAATTGATTGGGTTGTTCCACATATAGTACCAATTAAACTACCCCAAGATGCATCTTGGTAACCCGACCCACAAAGAGTGCAGTTGTGTTCTTTAGCAAGCTTATCTAATTTTTTAGTTATTTTAATAGAAGAATTCCAAGGATAAAAAGCTTCTTCACATGTAGTAATTGCATTTACTCCATTTCTTGCACAGGCTTCAAAAGCACCTTCTAGATCCTTCATTAAACTCATAGTAGTAATAATTGCAATGTCTGGTTTTGTTTTGGCAAGTACTTTGTCAATGTTTTTCATATCACTAATAATAACGCCCTTGTCTTCACACCCAATAACCGTTCCAATATCTCTGCCAATTCTATTCTCTGCAATATCAAATGCACAAACAATTTTACCGCCCTTTTCATATACATAACGCATCGTATACACGCTCATCTTTCCACAACCTATTTGAGCAACTCTTAATTCTTTTGCCATACTAAATAAAAACCTCCTAAATTTATTTAACACCTTAAAAATACCAAATTGTAATTATATTGTCAAATAAAAACTTTAGCCATCATAATGATTACCAAATTAATAAAAATAAACACAAAAAACAGTACAAAACATCTTTAAAACATTACGATAATATTATTAATCCTTGACAAATAAATAACAAAATGTTATAATTATTAAAAATTTAGGAGGAATACTTATGATCCCATACAATCATAATTCAATAATAACAGTTGGCGATGATAAATATGTTATTAACGAAAGCGGTACAACCGATGGCCGTGAAAAAACTTCAATTGAAAAAATGAACCCAAAAAAGAATTACTCAGGAGCCATTCAAACTGGCATAGATGCTAAAATTAAAAACGGAATTATTGTAGTGCCAAGCCAAGCAGTAGACAAAAATGCAGACCCAGAAAAGACAGGAAAAAATGTTGTTACTTTACAAGATGGGTATATGTCATTATATTCACATGTATCAACTAAAAAAGCATTAAAACCTGGCGCGCACAAAATGACCAAAGAAGAAGTAAATGCATTTGTTGAGGAACTAAAAAAACATTGCCCTACTTCTGCTCACATGCAAGAAGGTCCAGAGAACATTTAATTTTAATATACAAAAAAAACAAGTGGAAAAATTTTTCCACTTGTTTTTTTATAGCATAAACTTTATATATGCCCTTGTTATAGCTGTTTGATAACTTTATCTTTAAATATGCAAAAATGAGTAAAGCCGTTATTTTTAAGAGTTTGCAATTGAAAGTTTAAATTCTTTTTTATTGCAATTGCCGAAGTTGGCATTTTGTCTTTAATCTCTTCAACAAATCTTAATACTTCAGCAAAATTGTCTTCTGGCTTATATAAACAAGCTAGCATAGTATTTTTAGAAATTGCATTGCCTTTTTCTGCAATTAACATACAGGTCGGTTCAAAGCCAAGCCCAAGGCCAACTGCTGGCAAACTTTTGCCTGTCATTTTTTCAATCATATTATCATATCTTCCACCACCAGCACAAGCACCGCCAAAACCTGGCATATAAAACTCATACACAGCACCTGTATAATAACCTTGACCCCTTACAATAGAAACATCATAAACAACCTTATATTCACCTGCAGAAAGATTGTTAACTACCCTTATTATTTCTTTGATAGAAGAAACAACTTCTGGCCTTACGTTATAATTATTAAGGGCTTCCATTCCGTTGTTAGAAATATCGGCCAAAATATTTTTAAGCTTGTTAACAATTTCAACTGCATAACCACGAGTTTTAAGTTCTTCAGTTACACCATCTATCCCAATTTTATCTAGTTTATCAAGAACGATGCAGACATCTTTTTCATCTTCAGGTTTAAAACCTGAATACTTTGTTAAATCAGATAATATTCTTCGATCGTTAATTTTGCAAACAAAATCGCTAAAACCAAGGTTACAAAAAGTTTTTGCAGTAGTATTAATTATATCTATTTCTGCATTAGTACTTGGGTCGCCCAAAATGTCTATATCACACTGAATAAATTGTCGGCTCCTGCCCCTTTGAGGTCGGTCGGCTCTAAATGAATAATCAACTTGTATACTTTTAAACGGGCAAGGCAGACTATTCATATTTTTGCTGTAATATCTTACAAGTGGCACCGTTAAGTCGTACCTAAGACCAATGTCTACAATGTCTTTTTCAGTTAAATTTGGTTTTGACAAATCTAACTTCTCTCCACGTTTTAAAATCTTAAAAATTAATTTAACATTGTCTCCGCCATCGCTAGACAGCAAATTGTCTATATCTTCTAAAACCGGGGTAGAAATTTGCATAAAACCATAACTTTTATAGGTTCTTAGTATTTCTGCCCTAACTCTTTCTCTTACAAGCATCTCCTTAGGGGAATAATCACTTGTACCCCTAACAGGCTCTAAACTTTTTTTCATTATATTCTCCTTATTTTACCAAGCACGATATTAACCTAACATAAATACCGGCACACTTCTTAGTTTATGTCTATCCATTTTGTAACCTTGAATTTGGCCATCTGCCGAAATTTTAATGGATACTCCATACTTAGCTAGTGTTTTACTTGCGGCAAGTCTTCCACCGCTAAACCCACCAGACTCAATCAAAATTATTGCACCAACCGCAATAATTTCACCTTCGTTATTTATTACAGTTGCTCCATCTATACTTAATAGTTCTTGCCGTAGTTTTCGGCTAAGTTCAAAAAATCTTCTGCCATTAATAACACTTCGTAAATTCACGGTTTTTGCACATCTAGGTTTTTGCAAGAAATCATGATACGAAAGCTCTTGTGGCTGTTCATTGGGATTAAGCGTAAAAAACGACTGTTCTTTTAATTGTTCTTGTTTAAGTGTATAATATTTTTCAATTAAAATGTCACTTTCATCAATATGTTTAATTACATTTTCTTCTTGATCTTTGTCTAGGTGAACAACACAACCACCTGTCCTTGCATAAGAAACATCTAGTGCAGATAAATAAATAGACTTACTTGTACTGTCAGCAACCTCACTGCTTTTGTCTGCAATACGGTCTATTATTTCTTCATGGCTATATCGTGTCCAAAGGCCACATTTTTTAGCAAAAACCAAATTACGTTCGTGAAATAACAGTATATCTCCTGTTTTGGCAAGGCTAACACCAACTCTGCTTCCTGATGAAATTGCCGCCATATTTACATAATCAAATGGTGCATTAAGATTTTGGTCTTTTGCGGTTGGAATAGTAATAAAATTTAACAAGTATCCATCGGAAGAAATTTTAAGACAAGTATGCATTCCATCTGCAACTACCGCTCCAAAGTTTTCACTTAAAATTTTTGTAATGTGCATATTAGGATTAATGCCTGCCGGAGCCTTAATGTTACAAACTAAAAAACCAAACAATGCTCTTTGACCTTCATAGGTCCTGTTACCCCACTTGGTCATTTCAGAAACAATAGTCAAAATTGTTTCATAAGAGGTTTCAGATATACTTCGGCAAATTGCCTTTTCAATAATATGCTGTTGTAAAACGGGCATATATGTAGGTCCAAGTGCATCATCATTATAAATGGTTAATAGTTCACTAATAATTGACTTAACAAGGTTGACTTCAAACTTTTTAAAAGGCTGTGTTCGCTTTATTACAAATCTATATTCATCAGTTTTATGTAATTTTAAAAGTAAACTTCCGCCAACACCCATAGCAACTAATGCATCTCTTGGCGAAGATTCTTCTTCCCCAACTATTTCCGAACCGGTAAATATGCTTAACACATTTGTTTTTAAAAATTCAATAAATTGCCCTTTATCCATAAATAGCAATTCCCCCTAGTAATATATTTTTATGGCATTCTTTTTAAAGTTTTAAAATATAGCTTTTTAAACTTTTTTAAGTTCACTTGTTTTGCCACCTTGCAATTTGGCTCATTTGAATCAAAGTTAAATTTTAATATGCCAGCATCAACCCTTTTATCAAACTCTACATAGCAGTTACAATTAAACACCGAGTAGATTTCTGGATTAGAAACAAAATACACCGCACAAAGATCATGCGTCGCAATGCCGTTTTTAACATGACGATCGTGATATGACCTAAATAGTTCTTCAAACATTGCTCCAGTTGAATTAGTTGTTTTAGTTTTAAATACATCTTGCCAATCTAAAAATGCATCATGCCCCAAGTTGCTTGGCACAATACAAAGGTCTATGCCAGAATTTTGCAAAACCTTAAATGCTTCTGGGTCGTGTGCAACATTAAAACTTGTGTATGGTAACTCATCTTTGTCAAGAGTTTCAATCAGTCCACCGCTAAAAACTATTCGTTCAATTTTGTTTTTATCTTCTGGATATAATTTAATTAGCTCAGCAAAATTTGTTGCAGGGCCAAGTGCTATTAAAGTAATTTTTTCAGATTCTTCACTTAAAATTAAGTGGATTGCTTCTACCGCAGATAACTTAAGCGCTCTTATTCTTAGTTTATCAAAGTCATAATCTCCAAGCCCAGTCTTTCCGTGAACCTGAAGCGATAGAGAGTGTTTAGATAAACTCTCTCCCCTACCTTTTGCTACGCCAATGCAACCTTTATTAATAAATTGCAGAATGTTTAATGTGTTTTTTGTAACATTTTCAACCGAAGTGTTTCCACCACCAGTTGCAATAAGTTTTACATCAAGATTTGGTAAATATGAAGCAAAAGCAAGTGCAACAGCATCATCGGTTCCAGTATCGACATCTAAAATTACAGGAATTGTTTTCATATTTCACCAGCCTACTAAATACTTACAATTAGTTTAATATATTTAATAAAAAAAGTATCCTCCATAGTGATAATGGAGGAATGACGAAGAAATCATGCGTCACTACGTCATATTTAGTGCGTTCCTGCCCCTCATGGACACCTGATGGGAGAAAATTCGGTTCATCTCCCGGCGCTTTCGGGTCAGGTCAGAGTGCACATAGCGCTGCAAGG
>CAJJIV010000038.1 GCA_905187655.1 uncultured Eubacteriales bacterium
TGTTTTTTATTTTCCATTAAATGGCAATACATTTTATCCTCATTTTCATCATAACTTACAAGCATATATTTAGAAATTTCTTTTTCATTTTTAATTCCAAGTTTGCTAATCAGCCAATCTTTATCTTTCCCCATTTCCTTTAAACAAGCATAAATAATTTTGCCATCAATTATCACATCAGAAGATAAACTTGGTTTAGGTTTTACAACATTAATGTCTTCAACAACAACCGGAGTCATGTTTGCTTTTGGCAAAATACTTAACTCACCATTTGTTTCAAAAACAGCAAAAGCAATATCATTTATATCAAAAAAGTTTTTTTGTCTGCATAATGACAAAAGTTCATTAACATCAAGCTTGCTTTTCTTAAGTTCCTCTACATTTATTTTACCATCTTCAATTAATACTTGTGGTTTGCCCCTTAGTGTGTACTTAAGAAAATTTGCCTTTCGTTCTAAAAACCCAACAAGAAGGTCCAAAATGACAAATATACTCATTGCTAAAATAAAATAATAAAAAGGAATGGTGTCATCAACACACATTTGTGCGGCAATTGAACCAATTGTAATACCAACAACATAATCTATTAATTGCATTTGTGAAATTGTCTTTTTCCCTTGCAATCTTGAAATTATAAATATTGTTATAAATGAAAGAACCGTTCCAAGTGTTACTCTTATCCAATCATCTGCTTCTAATAAATTCATACAATTTTACTCCTTAATTGTATTATTGGTTTAAAAATAAAAAATATACTCTAGCAACTGCCAGAGTATATCTTTATTTTAAAAATCCATTAATAATTAAATTTTCCGCTTCTTCTTCTGTAAGCCCTAGTGTTTTAAGCTTAATAATTTGCTCACCTGCTATTTTGCCTATTGCTGCTTCATGAATTAAACTTGCATTAGTATTTAGTGCATTTACTTCCGGTGTAGCAAAAACCTTTGCATTATCCATAACTATTGCATCGCACTCAGTATGTCCAAAACTTTGATTTTTTCCATTTAATACCGATTTAAATGATTGAACTGAACTACCTTTTGCAACCGCCCTTGAAACAATATGACACGAAGAGTTTTCTCCATCTAAATCTGCCACAAAATTTGTTGTTGCATTTTGATTTCCTTCGGTAAGAATTTTCTCAGTAATATTTAATGTTGCATTTTCACTAAGAACAGCACTTGTTCTTCGCATTGTTGTATCAATTCCGCTTATTTGTGTAGTTTCCATTTCAAAAACTGAATTATTTCCTATCGTTATTTCAGTGGTAGGATTCATTATTCTATCCGCCCCATCTCCATCGCCAAAATGTTTTTCCACATACTTAACTTTGCTATTTTCTTTAATAAAAAACCTATGAACACCACTATGTTCGGCAAGTTGTTTTCCACAATTATGAATGCCACAGCCTGCGACAATAACAACATCGCAATTCTTTCCTATGTAAAAATCATTTCTTACCGACTCAACCAAACCGCTTTCAGAAAGGATAACTGGAATATGTACACTTTCATTTCTTGTGCCATCTTTAATTTTAATGTTTATTCCTGTATTATCTTCATTTGTTTCTATTAATATATTTTCACTTGAATTTCTAAGAACCGACTTGCCATTTTTTCTTATATTATAGGCACCCATAGGCACTTTATGAAGGTCGGCAACCATTTCCAACAATCTTTTATCTTCAGCATCTAACACAATATTATACCTCCCTTGCCTTCTTACATAAATTGGCAGCATTAATATCCTGTAAAATTTCTGCAGGACTACCAGTCTTTTTTATTCTTCCATTTTCTAACAAAATGACTTTATCGGCAATAGAGATAATTCTTTCTTGGTGTGAGATAACAATATTACTATTCTTACCCATCTGAATTTTTTTAAATACTTTAATTAGGTTATTAAAGCTCCAAAGGTCAATACCTGCTTCCGGTTCATCAAAAATAGAGAGTTTAGAGTTTTTCGCTTCTAGCATAGCTATTTCAATTCGCTTAAGTTCCCCACCGGAAAGTTTATCGTTAACTTCTCGCATAATGTAATCTCTAGCACAAAGTCCAACATCTGACAAATAATTGCATGCTTCAGCCATATCAAGTTCCTTTCCGCTTGATGCGTTAAGCAAATCTTTAACAGTAAGTCCTTTAAACCTAACTGGTTGTTGAAAAGCAAAACCAATACCTAGTTTTGCTCGTTCTGTTATTGATAATTTAGTAATATCTTTACCATTAAAAATTATAGAACCTGATGTTGGCTGAATAATTCCCATAATTATTTTAGCAAGTGTAGACTTGCCACTGCCGTTTGGACCGGTTATAACAACAAATTCATTGTCCCCTATTGAAAGCGAAACATCTTTTAAAATCTCTTTAGATTTTTGCTTTTCACCTGCAATACAATAATTTATATTTTTTAATTCTAGCATACCTCTGCCTCCGTTAAAATTTTAACATAAGAAGAGATAATAAACAAGGACTTTATTATTCTTTTTTGGTTTTAGGTTTTGAAATTAAAGCAACAAGATATGATGTTGCAATTGAAACAGAAATTCCTGCTGATATAGATGCTAAACCGTTTGAAAGCGAACCAAGCAAACCATCGGTCTTTCCACCTTCAATTGCACCGCGAGATATATTATAACCAAAACCTGTTATAGGAACTGTTGCTCCTGCGCCTGCCCACTCTACAATATACCCATAAACGCCAAGTCCACCAAGTATTGCTCCTGCCATTAAAAAAATAACTAATATTCTTGCCGATGTCATTTTTGTTCTAATAATTAAAATTTGAGCAATCAAACAAATAAATCCGCCAACTGCAAAAACTTTTAAATACATTAACAACGCTGTACCCATAATTAATCTCTCCCTGATTCAAAATATACTAAATGAGCAATACAAGGAATTGTATCTCCTTGCTGATTAGTAGTTGTACTCATCAATGCACCAGTTGCTACCAATATCGCATTTCTTATTTGTCCAGTTTCTAATTTGCGCAATATATAAGAATTCAAGACACTTGCCGAACAACCGGCACCACTACCACCTTGAAATGTTTTTTGTTCATTGGAATACATTGAATGACCACAATCCATATAATTTTTCCCAAGATGATATCCCTTGGCGTCCATTAAATCTTTCAAAATATCACACCCAAGTTTTCCAAGATCGCCAGTTGCAATTAAATCATAGTCTTCTGGTCCAGTTTTAGTTTGGTCAAAAAACGCACAAAGTGTATTCATTGCAGCAGGTGCCATTGCAGCACCCATATTCGCAATATCTTTAACACCATAATCGGTAACATTCCCTATGCAAACCTTTTTAATTTGTGTGCCATAACCAATCGAACTTAGCACAGTAGCACCCATTGCTGTAACAGTCCATTGTGAATAAGTTTGTCGTTGACAACCAAGTTCAAGCGGATTCCTGAACTGCCTTTCAGAAGTAGAAAAGTGACTTCCTGTTACACAGACTGCATTATCACCATTTCCTCCATCTATCAGCAATGAAGCAATAATTAAACTTTCTGACATTGTTGAACAAGCACCATAAACACCCATAAATGGAATGTTATAAGACCTTGCAGTGTAATTTGTTGTCACTAACTGATTTAATAAATCACCGCCAATTAAAAAATCAATTTCTTCTTCTTTTCTATTTGCATTTTTCATTGCATGATAAACAGCTTCTTCCATCATTCTTCGTTCGCTTTTTTCATAAGAATTTTCACCTAAGGTATCATCTTCTAAAACATATTCAAAATAATCACCAATAGGACCTTCTCCTTCCTTTTTACTTGTTATGGAAGCTCTTCCTATTACGTAAACAGGTTTAGTTAACTCGTAAGTATTTCTTCCTATTTTTTTACCCATACTTCAAACTCCTTTTATATAGAACAAATTAAACTCCAAGAATTAGATATATAATTCCAACAATAATAGAAAATGTTACCCCATTAACGATAACAGGCCCAGCCACATAGAACATCTTTGCTCCAAGTCCAAAAACCAATCCTTCTTTTCTAAATTCCATTGCACTGCTTGCTATAGAATTTGCAAAACCTGTTATAGGAATAACCGTTCCCGCTCCAGCATATCTTCCAAGTTTGTCAAATATGCCAAACCCTGTTAAAATTGTAGTTATTGTAATTAACGAAACATTTATCCAACTTGAAACCGTTTTAAAATTCATTATCGGGTCGAAAGCCTTAAATATATCTCCAATCATTTGTCCCAAACAGCAAATTAAACCACCAATCAAAAACGCATGCCATAATGGTTTAAACCAAGAGCCTTTGGGCGATTTTGCTTCAACGTAGTCTAGGTATTCAGCATTTCGCTTTTCAAAATTTCTCTTTTTTTCATTCTCTAAAATTTTTTCAATAGCCTTAGTAGTAGTAAGTGCCGTTTTATCATTTTTAACTTCACTTTTATCATTTTTAATGTTTTTTGTCATAAAACCTATCCCCTTATATTGGACTTCATTTACTTGCGATTATTTACAATTACATAAAAAAAATACAAAATAGTATGAATTAATTTGTATTTGTTACAAAAACTAGGTATAGAACTTTTTAGGGAGAATATTTATGAAAAAAGTTATAACAGTATTTACTGTAGGTATATTATCAATATTTTCGGTAATTTTTTGTACTGGATGCGAAGTAAGTAATGTCAATTTAGCAAATTCACTAGAAAACAATTTAACCAAACTTGTTTATACCTTGGGATATCTTGACAGCATTAATACCGAAGAATTATCTTCAGTTGTAAACAATTCCAATTATTTTACCAACAGCAGTTTATATAACGGAAATATAAACAATAATGACATAGCATATTCCAATCTTTCAAATAACTCCTATGCTAATAGCACAGCCACAAATTACAATAATTCATTTAATTCAAATGTAGCCAACACAAATGGGTTGGTTAATGGAACAATAAATGATAATGCACTTAATGAATCTTGTGGTGTTGCCACAAATACAGGAGATGCTACAGCAACTGTACTTGGAGAACTTAACAACTCAAATGTCACAGGTTCTCTTGGAGGAGGTATTAATTCAACTGACACAACAAATCTAACCGGCATTGATGGCACAAATACTACGGCGATTGCAGACAATTTTGGAACTTTAGGAAATGACTATAATAACAATACCGCAATAAACAATCAAACAGGAATTTTAAATAATACTTCAACCAGCAATAATATAGTCAATTCTGAAATAAACAATACAATACGGCAAGTAAATATGTCATTAATTGAAAGTAGTTCCGCAGATTTAAACAATTTACTAGTTCCAATTGGTCAAAAACGAAGTGTAATTATGTTATATTGCACCGATTTGCGTGCAGGTACAATTGTCCTAACTTCGCCAGATAAAAACGCTATTAATGAATATATAATAATGATAAAAGAAATTAACAACTACCTAGATAATACGTCAGGAGTTTTAACTGGTTATTTAGAAAACCTTAAAACTATTAGCCTTACTGAAAATGCTCAGGAATATATAAATGCAAAACTAATTAGAGCGACCGACCTATTAAAAACCAGGTATGCAAAACTAGAAACCATTATTGAATCTTTAGATTCTATAATTGCAATATTTAATAGTTATGGATACACAAATTACAACGAGTTATATTACCAAAGTTCACTGTTAAACAATACAATCAATTCAAACGATATTAATAATGCAATAAACGAAACAAGTTATTCCAACGATATTAACAATGTAACTACCTCACTAAAAACTCCAACAGTTAATGTTACCGACGATAGTTATAATAATGATACATATGGAAATTATAGTAATGCCTATCCAATGAACAACTTCCAACCAAATAACACCAATATGCCAAATTTAAATAATTACTATAATCCTAATTTAATTTGTCCATATTGCAGAAATGTTTTAAATAATAGTTGTAACTGTGGTTGCGGTTTCAATTGCAACGAAAACGGTTGTAGCTGTAATTACAATGGCAACTATAATGATTATTCAGGCAACTACACAAACTATTTGTCTGGCGGAAATTTACAAAACAATTATTCAAACCCTATAAATAATATTTACTCTAAATTTGACAATGCAAATAATGGAATGTTGCCTAACGATTATTGTGGCTCTAACAATTCTTTTAATAATTTAAGCAACAATATTGGAAACAATTTAAATATCAATAATGGCTATGGTCTAAACAATCTGTCAAATTCATATACTAACCCAAATATGAATAGCACTGCTTTATTGCCAGAAAACAATTACAATAACAACTATAATGCGCTAAGTGGAATTCCAAGTGAATCTCCATCGGTAAACAACTTAAATACAGGCAGTTTAATTTCTTCAGTGTCAGTTAAAGATGAAGATAATTCTTCATCTTTCATATCAGTAAGTGCAACAGGACTACCTACCAATTCCGATGCAGTTACAACCAATAAAGAAGCAAATAAAAATTCTATTCCAAAAGAAAATGATACAAGCATAAATTTAATTAATACAGATAGTTCAATTATAAAGGAAATTGAAACCACAATAGATACATCGCCACAAAACCAAACTGAATCACCAATCAAAATAAACACCCCGAGTTTTGAACCGATTGAAAATTTACAACCTAAAGCAAATAGCGAATCTATTAAAAATAATCAAAAAAATTCATCTATGATAAAAGAACTTGGAACTATTATTATAGACCCAATTAAAATTCAAAACGACCAATTAAAACAATTGCCTTATTTAACTTAAAAATAAGTCTTCAACTATTATTTTAGTTGAAGACTTTTGCTTTTAACTTGCCCATTGTGGTGGTATTTTTCTATTAGCTTTAAACCATTCTGAATCTTTTAATAATGTATTGTTATTTGAACAACTTACATTATAGGTATCTTCTTTTGCAAGATATACAATATTTCCATTAAACGAGGTGAACTCATTGTTCTTATAATCTAAGCATAGTGTAGTTACATAAACTTTATCAGTATAATTTGAAATGATATCAATAAATATTTGTGTAGGGAATTGATTTTCGTTTTTGGTAGTATATTCCGAACTGCCTGCACAACAACAAACGCATACAACTTTAGGCTGAACTACTTCCATCAAAGCTTCAGAAGAAGATGTCTTAGAGCCATGATGCCCTGCTTTATATAGATCGACCTTAGGAAGCTCATTGTTGTTAACAAGATATTCTTCGGCACCATGTGTGTTTTCAAGATCACCAGTGAATAAAAAATTTTGTGTCTTGGTGCTAATTAAAACACAAACCGAATAATCATTTTCGGTACTTGCTTTCCCGTTTTCGCTATAATAATACTTGTTTTTCAATATTTTTAAAGTAATATCATCACCAATTGTATAAACTTGTTGTGCACCAGGTTTAGTTTCTTCTACACATTCATATGCAGTAAAAACTTTTGCATTCCTTGATTCTGCTTCGGCAAGTTCTCGCTTAAAATTAGTATATGCCACACTTGAATCTGATTGATTTGTACCAGCAAAGGTAATTATGTTATCACAACTATATAAGTCAAACATACTACTTACCTTTGGACTTGTTGCAAAACCAGCATAATGATCTTGATGTGCGTGCGTTACGATAACATATTCAAACTTATTGTCTGTTACATAATTATTTAGGTAACTAGAGATTGTAGCAATACTGTCCGATTTAGAACCACAATCTATTAAAATATCAGTTTCATATTTTGTACCATCGGGATTAACTCCCTTTGCTTTTATATAAGTGCAATCACCAGTATATTTGTTGCCCATTTCTAAAAAATGTACCGAAATTTCAGCATCGTCTAGATTAACATCAGCAGTTGCAGTTTGAAATTCTCCATTTGCATTACTATAAAACAACTCTTCGGTGACGGTTAATTTATCTGTATTTGGTAATTTTATATAAGAATAAACTGAAAAACTACCAACTAAACCTATTAAAAAAGCAAAAAAACCAACTAAAAATTTTTTCATACTATTTTTTCCTCACCTTCACTTGGTTCTACAAAAGTAATTAGTCTAACTTTTTGAACTTTGCAAACCGAGCCATATTTAATATTTGTTGAACTGTAACGAATATAAAAAGTTCCAACTTCATCTGAATAGTAACAACCATTTGCATCGACTTTTAAGTTTGTATCAATAACAACGCTATCACTTATATCTTTGCCAAATGCAGTTATACTAACACCTTCATCTATATATTTTTCATCAAGTGTTAATGAAAGCTCTTCGGCACCAACAATATTAAAGTGGTCGTTTCTACTAGTTATATAAAAAGCACCAATACCAAACCCAATGCCAACAATTAACAAACAAAAAGCAATAAGCCAACCCTTTGGTCCAATACTTTTAAGGGTCTTTTTTGCTTTTCGTTTATTTCTTTTGGTCATCTTATAATGACCAGTATTAAATTCTATATCTGCTCTTTGTGATTCCTTTTGTGAATTTACACGTGTTGCCACAAAATTTCTCCTTTGTAAATATGTATTAAACGAGTTTAGTTTAGCATAAACAATAAATTTTTCAAAATAAAATATTAGTTATAATAGATTTTTTAACTATATTTTTATTTCGCCATTCGTTTTTTCAGCGCCTGGGCAATTTCCTCCCGGCTCTCTTCAGCAGCCCGGCGGCCCACCTCCGGAACCGCACCGGCGCCCAAGCCCTTGGTCAGTTTTTCGCCGATCTGTATTTTGGTATTGGCGT
>CAJJIV010000039.1 GCA_905187655.1 uncultured Eubacteriales bacterium
ATAAATTTTTTAACAATTAAAATTATACGCACTTAAAATTAGGTACAAAATTTGCCAAATTTGACACAAATACTAATTAGCGAACAAACTATCAACAAGCAATTATACCACCACCAAGCGCAACAAATTTAAAAATAAAATAAAAACAATTACAAGAAATTATTCTTGTAATTGCTCGGTTATTGTTTTTCATTTTTATTGTTTTCATATAATTCTTCAAGCTTTTTAGAATCACTTGAATAATGTTTAACTACAAAATACTTTAACACATCTACAAAAGACTTTTGTCTATACAGTCTACCAAGTAAAACATCAAAGTTATCTATACTTTCTGTATCATATGCCAAATAAAAACCATCATCAAAATTTTTAGAATATTTTTTCAAATCATCTTCATCCCATTCTTGAACTGAATCTGATGCAAAAAATTCTTCCCGATCAATCAGAGTTGTTAAAAGTTTATTTGCCAAATCTTTCCTGTTTGCTCGCATTTCTTTATATTGTTTTCGCAAATCATTATACACCAACAAACCACAAGCCACAGCGGGTTGAGCAAGCAAAAAATACAATGGCTCATTTTTTACAATTGAAGTTATAACACAACCAGCAGATATTCCCGCTTCAATAGCAAGGCTTACACACCCCATTTTAAACTTTGAAGCTTCTTTACTATTTAAGTACATAGACAGTGCAAAATCTTTGTCAGTTCCAAGCATATGCACCAATTTAAAAGAAGCTTTATCAATATATTCATCGTAATCCATAATTATTTACCTCATCTTTTGTTATTGTAACATAACGAAACTTAATTTTCAATACATCTGTCAAATTAGATACTCGTAAACTTGCCTATCTCTATTTACTTTATTAATATAATTTTGTGTTTCTTTAATTTCAATTTTATCTTTATCAAAAGTTCCATTATTTTCATTAATAAAATTCAAATAAACTCCTTCGCCCGCATTGTAACAAAACAGAACATCATTGACTTCGTTATATTTACAAAATAAATAGTGCAAATAATAAATTCCATATTTAATATTTGTTTCTTCATTAAATAAACTTTTCTTGTCAAAAGCTTCTCCAAGGGTACTTGCCACAAACTCTGCAGTTGTTGGCATTAATTGCATTAAACCAACTGCCCCCTTTTTTGATACCGCTGATTTATCAAACCTACTTTCTGTATTTATAATCGCCAAAACTAAACTTACATCAACCTCGTATTCCTTACCATATTTTTTTATTATAGGCATATAGTCAACAGGAAAAAATAGCTTAACATAGGCCGTTAAGGTTGCTAAACCAGATACTATTCCAATTAAAACCCAAACAACAATTCTGCAATTCTTTTTCATAAAAAACACCTATTTTACTTAGTAAAATAAGTGTTTCCAATTTACCTTCTTTTATTCTTAATACTAATGCCCTTCGCTCCACCTATATGACACCGAAGAATCCACAACTAGCGGAACATCTAATTTATAGGCAGAAGCCATTTCGGTTTCTACGATCTTTCTAACCTCATCAACTTCTGTTAGTGGACAATCAACAATAAGTTCATCATGTACTTGCATAATAAGCCTTGCCTTATAACCACCAATTGCCAACTTATTTTCAATATTAAGCATTGCAATTTTAATTATATCCGAAGCCGAACCTTGAACAGGCATATTTTGAGACGCTCGTTCAGCACCTTGCCGTACCATATAATTAGAACTATTAATATCTACCATTTTTCTCGTTCTACCAAGAAGTGTTGTTACCCGGCCAGTCTCTTTTGCATCGTTAATAGATTTCTCCATATACGCTTTAACCTTTGGATGATTTAAATAATAAGTATCAATATATTTTTTTGCTTCAGAAACACTAATGTTTAAGTCCCTAGCCAACCCAAAATCACTCATACCGTAGTTAATTCCAAAATTAACAACCTTGGCAAGTCTTCTCATTTCACCGGTAACAAGCTCAGGAGCAACATTAAAAATTTGACACGCCGTTTCAGTATGTATATCTTGTCCATTGTTAAAGCTATCAATAAGTTTTTCATCTCCACTTAAATGGGCCAAAATTCTTAATTCAATCTGAGAATAGTCGGCGTCAATAAGCACATTGCTATCACTACTAGCAACAAACATACTTCTAATTTCACGATTTTCTTCATCTCTAATAGGAATATTTTGTAAATTAGGTTCAGAAGATGACAATCGCCCGGTGGTGGTAAGAGTTTGGTTAAACGTAGTATGCACATACCCACTTTTATCCATATAATTAACAGTGCCCAAAATGGCCGTGTTTAACAACTTAGATACTTTTCTGTATCTTATAATAAGCGGAATAAGAGGGTGTTTATCAACAAGCTTTTCAAGCGATTCAACTGCTGTAGATTTCTTTTTGGAACGCGCTAACTTTAGTTCATCATAAATAATTTCGCCAAGCTGTTTGGGAGAATTGATATTAAACTCTTTTCCAACCAAGTCATGAATTTCTTTAGTTAATCTTTCTATTTCAAGGTTGTATTTTTCTTTAAGTTCTTCAACTCTTTTAATATCAATTTTAAAACCTCGCTGTTCCATATTAAATAACACAATAGATAGTGGCAACTCCAATTCAAAATATAATTTTTGCATGTTATATCTTTCAAGATTTTCAATTAAAACCACCCCAGAACTAATTAAACACAAGGCAGGGTTTACTCTAAGGAATTCATAATCATCAGTCAATTGTTCAAGTTCGGTAATTTTTTCACCACTACACAAATGCTTGGCTATCATGCAATCAAAAACATTTGATGATAAATTAATGTTATAATTTAATAACATTTTTCTTTCACGTTTGCTATCAAACAGAACTTTTTTGATTTTGGCGTTTTCAATTATTGGTTTTAGTTTATTAAATACGTGATGTATATACGTGTTGTCATTAACAATAAAATCATTCTCTGCATCAGAAAAATGATACTCCCCATTAAACTGCACAAAAGATAATTCTCGATTCTTTTCAACTGTTTTAATAAAATCTTGTAAATTACTCTCTGATAGTTCTTTAGAAGATTTCACCAAAGACGCACCTTGAAAATTTTCCTCTTCATAGTCTTTAAACAATTGTTTTTTATTAACAAGCGACATAAAATTATTTTCTTTAAAAAACTGCAAAACTTTATTATTAAAAGGAAAGTCGGTTTCAAAATCTTCTAGCTTAACATTTATATCTAATCCAGTATTAATTTTGGCAAGTTTATAACTCATATACACTTGTTCTTTGCTACTAACAAGTTTTTCTTTTAACGCACCTTTAATTCCTTCTATATTGTCATAAATTCCATCAAGAGTATGATACTTTTGAATCAAAGATAGCGCCGTTTTTTCACCAACGCCTTTTGCCCCAGGGATATTATCAGAAGTATCACCAGCAAGCGCCTTAACATAAACAAACTCATCTGGAGTTATTCCGTACTCTTCTTTTAAAACTTCAGTAGTCATCAGCCTAATGTCGCTAAGACCCTTTTTATTCAAATAAACTACCGTGCTATCATCAACCAGCTGAAAAGTGTCTCGGTCCCCAGTAATAATAACAGTGTCAACTGAAAACTTTTTGCATAAAGTTCCCAAAATATCATCACCTTCTAGCCCTTGTTGCTCAATATACTTAATCCCCATTAAATTAAGCATTTTTTTAAGCGGTTCTATTTGCATTCTCAGTTCATTAGGCATCGGCTTTCTAGTCGCTTTGTAATCTGCAAAAATATCATTTCTAAAAGTATGTTTAGATACATCAAAAGCAACCGCTAAATATTTAGGTTTATATTCAGTAAAAATTTTTACAAGTTGATTAGCAAATCCATATAATGCATTTGTACAATCTCCCCTACTATTTTTCATGGTAACTGGCAGAGCAAAAAATTCCCTATAAAAAATACTATTTCCATCAATCAAAAATAATTTGTCATTCATAACTATATTCTTCTCCACAAATTTGGTCAATCACTAAATTTAGTATACCACAAATTGTTAACAAATAAAAACTAAATTGATTAATCAATTGCAGTATGACAATAATTGGGGTATAATATAAAATAGAACTTACAAAAGGTGAAAATCTTGAAAAAATATTTAATATACACTATTACCGCTGGCGAAGGCCACAACTCCATTGCTAAAAGTTTAAAAGAAAAGTTGGAGCAAAACCCAGATAACAAAGTTAAAGTTATAGATATTTTTAAGGCATACGGCAAGCCAACTAAATCATCATTTATAAATGATGGTTACCTTAGTGCTTGCAAATTTACTTTGCCAATATACAATTTAATATTTCGCAACTTACAACAAAAATCACCTGAAGACCGAAATAAAAGAATTGCCCAAAATTGGATAGACTACGAAACTCCACAAATGCTAAAAGACATATATTCTTTCAAACCAGATTGTATTATCGGCACACATTTTTATGTAGGAATTGCCATAACAAATCTTAAAAAACTTTACCCAATTCCAGCAAAATCGGTAGTTATTTTAACCGACTACACCGTACACCCATTTTGGGAATGTGGAACAAATATTGATTACCTAATCACCCCAACAAACATTTTAGACAATCAATTAATATTTAAAGGTTACACTGAACGGCAATTGCTACCACTAGGAATTCCTGTACGAGAATCCTTTACAACACCATTAACAAAAGCGGAAGCCAGAAAAAAATTGGGTTTAGATGAAAATTTATTCACTTGCTTAATTATTCTTGGTGGAGGTGGCATTGGTGGCGGAGATAAGTATGTAAAAAAACTTTTAAAAATTAATCGTTCGTTCCAAATTATTGTTGTTAACGGACACGACACTGCTGGTTACAAAAAAATTGAACAAATAATTGAAAAGAACAAAAAAAACATACCAATATTAAACCTTGGCTTTATAAACTATGTTTCAACCACAATGTTTGCTTCTGACTGCATTATTGGAAAGTGCGGGTGCTTAACCGTTAACGAAGCATTAAATGCAAATCGTGTATTAATCTCTTCATCAACTTTAGCTCAACAAGAATATGATAATTTGCTGTTTTTAACTACCAACAATGCAAGTATAAAGCTAGACAAAGACATCAAAATTGAATATGTTATTCCTCTTTTAATAGACAACCCAAGTATACTCAAAAAAATGGAAGAAAGCATTAAACAAATACGGAAGCCAAATGCTCTAACTGACATAATTAATCTTGTAGAAAGTTTTGACAATGTTAATTATGACTTAAACATCATTACTGAAAAAAATAACGAGATTCGCCAAGAGCTTAAAAAAATAATGAAACAAGAAAATGAAACCATCAACAAAAAACGAAGGGCAACAAGAAAAGAGAACCGTAAACTTCCAAAAACAATAAAACAAGAAAAGAAGCAGAAAAAAAGGCAAGAAGTAACTTACAACAAAGCACTTAAAGAAGCAATTAAAAAATCCAAAAGTATAACTTATGCCGAGCACTTCCTAGACAAGGCAACCTAAAACAAAACAGCACACATTTAATTTGTGTGCTGTTTGTTTTTTATTTTTATTCACCGGTTGAAGCTACAATGCCCGACACCTTAATAGTAATATTATTTGTAATTTTATCACTACCGATTGTATAAATAACTACACCATCAACATCTTCGCCAGAAAGCACTACATAATCGCCATCTCCAACTTTATATTCAACTTTATAAGTTAAACTATCAGCCTCATAACCAGCTTTAACATTAATCGCAAATTTCATTTCGGTATTTTCATTAATTTGACTAAATGTTGTCTTACCATCTAACTGAACAACTTCAAAATGTTCTCCTTCAGTGGTAACAGCAAAACATCTAGTTACACCAACAACTTTAATGGTAAGCGAACCCCAAAGTTTGTCTTTACTAATTTGGTAATAGCCATCACCATCAGCTGTTAATTCAGTATAACTATCATCTGCAATTTTATATAGCACTTTATACTCACTTGTTTTTACATAACCTGTAGCCAAATTAATTGTAAATTTAATATTCTCTTGTTTTTCAACAGAGTATACAGTTTCAAGCGCCTCATCGTTGTCATTAATAACATTAAACTGAATAGGATTTGTTTCATCATTCTCATTTAAAACCGAAATAGGATACTTTATCCCTTCAACCTTAAATTCAAGATTACTCATAGTTCCATTAAACTTAATATTGTATAAGTACGCACTGCTATTTTTGCCAGTAAAGGTTATCAGTGTCCAATTTTCACTTTCGCTTGTTTTATAATAAACTTTAAACAGACTTCCATATGTATTAGATTGAATTGCTACATTATTAAAGTTAGTATTTATAGCAGATAATTCTTCACTAATTTCAAAGTAGAAGGTTGCCGATGTGTCTGATGCAGAGAAAGTTGTCCATTCATTTGCACCACGCATAATTTTCATACCCTTATTCTGCAACGATACAGTATAATCTTTTGCCGTAAATCTTGGATATAACGTAATGTCTTTAGTTGCAATAAAGTTTCCAGACTCATCTGTGATACCAGGACAATTGTTAATAATAACATTTTCACCCGTAATAACTTGCACACCACCAGTTTGCTCGGTGTACCAACCATTAAAGATGTAATTCTCTTTAGTTTGAATAGGGACCTTACCTTCTTCCGAACCAAGTAAACTAGACATAGCATCAAGGTAAGTAAGTTGATATTCACCCACACCATTAAAGTTAATTGTATATTTGTTGGTTGCCTCTAAATACAACTTAATGTTTCCATTAATAACTTCTCGCCTTAAACAATATACACCCTCTTCATTTGGCAAAAGTTCATATTTTTCTGATTCTTGTGCACCATCAGCCTTGCTAGTTACAGTATAAAAAACACCACCATCGCTAAAAGTGTAACCTTCATTAAGTTTAACCCTAAACTTAACAGGTCTGTTAGTTTCAAGACTTGTTCCAATGCTATCATCACTAGTAACCTTAACAATACTTCCTATTGCAGCATCTACTTCAGCCGTGTCTAGGTTATAATATTGATAAACATCACACCAAACATTTTTATCATTTTTTGCTACTGCCATAATTCTTATCTTTTCTTTGGCAGAATAATCTATTAAAATTTCACGGTCTGGTAAGACCAAAATTTTTGGAAGAGTAAACATACCAGAAGCATCTGGAGCAATTATTGCACTAACGTATTGAGCACCATCGTGATAGCTAAAAACTAAATCGTATTCATCAGTTGTAAGTTGTTTAGGTAAATATCCTATTCCTTCTTCAACCATAACTTCATTAGTATAAACACCACGAACAACAGGGCATATTTTTGCACCCGCCTTAACTTCTTCCAGAGCCGAATATGTACTAAGTTTACTTACCTTATTTCTATAAATTGTAACTCTAACTTTGCAAACTTGATTCTCATGCTTAAAAACCACATCAACCGGTCGGTAGTCTGCATCTTTATATATCCCGTCCCAAACGGCACAAATTCCACCATCTTCTTGAATGGTATAACCTGAATATTCATCAGGTTCAACAAAATTAATCTTTCCAAGGTCAAACTCTTTAATGTTGTCATTGCCAAAGAAATATGTCATTGCCAAATCACGCCAGTTAAAAGGTTCACCATCGTAATATTTTAATTTTGCATTTGCCCCAACATTAACATAATACAAGCCGACATTAACAGACTTGTCTCCAAAGTTATATTTTCCTATAAAATAAACTAAAGCAACAATAAAATAAACTAAAACAAGTGGCACAATAACAAACCATGGCTTAAAAAAAGAAGTTTTTTTCTTTTTCTTCTTCGACTTAACAATTGGCGTAGCCACAACATAATTACCAGCCAGCCCTTGACTTATTTTATTATTTGCGTTAGAAACAGGACTATTTAAAACACTACCATTAGGGTTATATGCTGCTCCAGATACATTAGAACTGCCTTTACCCGTCCCTTTTGCAACACTGGAACCTTTGCCAACTGAATAATCATAATTTTCTTTAACAACTGCATTTTCAAGTTCAGTTACAGCACTATCGGGCTGAATAGCCTCTTCAACAATTCCATTCTGGTTGATTGAAGGAGATGCATTATTTTTATCAACAACAGAAAATGAAGTTCCTCTATTATTTAAAGAAGATACCTTTCCATTATTCTGCATTCTTAAAAGGAAAGAATGTTTAGCACTAATGCGGTCCATAAAAGTTTCTTGTTTAGGCTCTCTATTATCAGTTGATGCTTTAAAATTATTTGATTTTTCGTTGCTTCTTTCACTTGCGTCCCTAACCGCAACTTCAGGTACAGAATTTTCAGAAGCAACACTTTGCTCTTGTTTAGGGACATTTATTGGCTGTGGCAAAACGGCTGAATTAGCCTTCTTAACATCTAACTCTTTACCAGCAGGACTATCTTTAATTGCATCAGAAGGTTTGTTAACACCACTATACATACTCTCAACTTGACTCTGCTCGGCAGACTTTGGTAAAATCTTGGTTTTTACAACCTTTTTAACTACCTTCCTAACCTTTTTGCCTTGCTCATTAATATAAATTTCGCCATCGGCAATTTCACTTTTAGGAACAACTCTGCCATCTAAGGTTTTTACCATAACAGAAGATGACTCATTTTTTTTAGAGCCACCTACATTTGTGCTATCAAGATTTTTTCCTTGGTTATCCATACTTCTTTTGCACCATTTCTATTATAATATTTATAAATAG
>CAJJIV010000040.1 GCA_905187655.1 uncultured Eubacteriales bacterium
TTATTATATAACAATAATTAATAAAATACAAAGAAAAAAACTCACATTTTAAGCCTAAAAATTTAAACATTTTTAAACATATGTTTGCTTTTTAGCTAAATATGTGATATAATAAAGTTATTATGAGAGTAGATATTTTATTTGGAATTGTTTTAACTTTGTTAAAAAAAGGAAAATGCTCAACAAGAGAACTTGCTGAGAAATTTGAAGTGTCAACAAAAACTATTCAAAGATATTTGCTAACTCTTGAAATGGCAGGTGTTCCAACAATTAGTACCTACGGCAGAAAAGGCGGTACTGAAATTTCTAACACTTTTGAACTTAATAAGTGGTATCTTTCCACCAAAGAAAAACAACGCCTTCTTATGCACCTGCAATCATCTTGCATAAATTCACTAGATTCACTAGATAAGCAAATTATTGAAAAACTTAATTTTAATTTACCAGAAAACAACCAATCTCAACCTAACTTAAGCCCCGTTATAATAGATGAATCAGATTGGCTTAACAGCAAAAATACTTCAACAAATCTTTCAAAAGAAATTATGAATGCAATAAATGAAAAATATAATCTATACATTAATTATGCAGGCTCAACCACAATTCCTAACCGAATAATCTCACCATATCAATTCATTCTTAAAGACAACAAATGGTATTTATTTGGCTATTGCCACATCCGAAAAGATTACCGATTGTTTAAATTATCTCGCATAAATGTATGTATAAAGGATAACCAAACCAAATATTTACCTTGCACACTTACTGATGAAGAAACAAAAGAACTATTAAACAATAACTTCGCCGAAAAAGAAATTCAATTATGTTGCAATTCTACAATTTTGCCAGACATAAAAGAGTGGTTAGAAATAAAAGACATAAAACCTTCTCAATCTAGCCTGCTTTTAACAGGAAATGCGGTCTATAATAAAAGCCTTATTTATAAGTTAATAAGCCTTGAAGATAAAATTAAAGTCATTTCACCCAAAGAACTTGTAACTGAAATGACTTTGTTATGTGATAAAATCAAAAAAAATTATTCCTAAAATATTTTTGCGTTTGGTGTTTGGCTAATTTTATCATAAATCTCTTGCCAGAATTTTTCACTACCAGATATAATATTTTCCAAATAGCTTTCGGTATCAAAAAAATAATAACCTAAAGAACCCGGAATTGTATTTGCTTCACCCAAATACAATTTTTTTGTATCTGTATCATAAATATAATCAATTCTTACTACACCACAAAGATTAAGCGACTTATATAACTGTTTAGAATATTTAACTATCTTGTTCTCAAGTTCTTTAGAAATTTTAGCAGGAAATTCCCTTTCGCTACTTTGCATCCCAGCAAGCGAGACTGCAGACGATTTAGTTCCTCCTTTTTTGCTTGCTCCACCAGATAAATATTTTGCACTAAAATCTATAACAATTTTTTCTGACTTCGGTTCTTCAATTTTAGAAGCAACAATTCCTTCCCTAGTTCTAATCAAGCAACAATTAAATTCTCGTTTATTAATAATTGCTTGTTCAACAATAACTCTTTCGCCAAAATTAAAACCAAGATCTACAGCTTTTATAAAACTCTTTTCATCAGTTGCAAGAACCACACCCACACTACTACCCTGTTCGCTCGGTTTAACAACTAGCGGATATCCAAACAACTGCGCCTTTTGCAAATAACTGCTTCGTTGTTGTAACCAATCTAATTCTTCAATAGCAAAATATTTAATATAAGGAATTTTATTTGCCTGCAAAAAGCATTTGGTTAAATATTTATCCATACAGACAGCCATAGCGGAAGACACACCGGTAGAAATAGGAATTTTTGACATTCTAAAAAAACTTGTTATATCGCCATTTTCTCCACTTCCACCATGACAACAATTAATTACGAAATCTAAATAAAGAAGTTTTTTTAATTTCCCAGATCTACAAACCTTGTACAAATTAGAATCACCAATTTTCATAGTAACTTGCGTGCATCTATTAAATGTATTGTTCTTATAAATTTTAAAATCTTCAAGTTGCTTTCCAATTAACCATTTACCATCTCTTGTTATATACAACAAAAAGAGATTGTATTTATCTGTTTTATAACGCTTAAAAATTTGCATTGCAGTAATAACAGATACATCGTGTTCAGTAGATTCACCCCCATAAATAATGGCAACATTTTTGTTCATAACCCCTCCAAAATTTTTATATTTTTTTAAAGCAAAAACTTGTAACAATATTGTAAGTTTATAAACAAAAAAGAATGGCAACATTAAATTAGCCATTCTTTTGTGTATTTTTGACATCTTTTGCCAAGACCAACTAATCTATCAGTCAACAAAACCGCTCTCGCCAATGCCACACATTAATTGGTACATTATAACATGTTTTACATATTAAGTGTAATTATCGGGCAAATCATTTTCAAATAAAACTACATCTCCAGGCTTTGCAATAGTATTTAAAACTTCAATTGCTTGCCCCAAACTTCCTGCCCTTAATATATTCTCTCTGTTAAACCCACCAAATTCTAATCCAGAAGACAACGCATCAAAATTACTAACACCATCAATAATCACGTAGTCACAAACTTTTGCCATTTCTCTGCCGAGTTCAAAATTAGAATTAAATTCTTCCTTTCCAAGTTCAACAAGCCCAGGAGTAACAACTATCTTTTTAGTTTTAAAATTGGATATTGCTTCAAGACCGGCACGGGCTCCTTCAACACTGCCATTATATGCATCATCAATAACAACAAGTGAATTGGCAGATGGCACAATTGCCAACCTATGTGCAGAAGGCACAAGTTTAGAAATCGCAATTTTAATACTAAGTGCACTTACTCCCAAATTATATGCAACCGAAGCACACAACAAAATGTTTGAAATATTGTGCTTTCCAAGCAAACTCGTTTCACATTCAATTTCTTCATTCGTAAGGTGCAACACAAAGCTACTCCCTCTTTCATCAACTTTTATGTCACTAACATAAAAATCGCCAGTTGCAGAATTTATTGTTGTTGCATATTTTTTTATCTTTGTATTGCCATATAGCTCACTCGCACTATCACCATCTACATTAAAATATACTTCGCCACCTTTTGCAATACCTTCAACAAGTTCAAATTTTGTTTTCTTCAAATTATCTATACTTCCAAATGTTGCAAGATGTTGATTTCCAATACCAGTAATAACACCAATTTTAGGCTGGACCATTTTACATAAATATGCAATATCGCCAATATGTTTAGCACCCATTTCAGCGATAAAAATCTCATTGTCCGGTTTTAAGTAGTTTAATATAGTCTTGCTTAAACCAAGTGGTGTGTTATAACTATAAGGTGTTGCACAAACATTAAATTTTTCACTTAACATTGTGCATAAAATATTTTTTACCGTTGTTTTCCCATAACTACCAGTAATACCAATGCAAATAAGATTTTTATGTTCTCGCATTTTCTTTTTAGCTCGACTAATGTATCTGTATGAATGCAAATTTTCAAACGGAACCATAATTAAATGAGAAACAGCAACCAAAATCGGCAAAAATAGTGGTGTTAAACCAACTGCACCATAATCAAAATATTTAATAAAGTGAGAGGATACCGTCATTACAAACATTGTTAAAAGTGCAACCAAAATTGCAAGAACCACACAAAGTCTTGTCATTCTTTGTGTATACTTAAGAGGTGTTTTTTGAGGCATATTAAACATATTTCTAATAAAAATAAGGCAAAACATCAAATAAAAAACAAGGCCTGCATATGTCAAATATTTAACAACAAAAAATTGTTCTAAAAGTACATTTGTTACAAGCAAAGAAGCTGAACTTAAAAAAGATAAGATGCAAAGTCTTCCCCAATACTTAAACTTAGATGCTTTAAGCCAGCCCCAATAATCCTTAACTTTATAACCAGAGAGTTGCAAAACTTGCAAAAATTTATAACCAACAAAAAGCATAAGTATTCCATTAACTACACTTACAACTAAAACAAACCAAAATGAAAGCCAATCTTCAAACCCAAGCGGAACAGGAACATTCTCATACCCTAAAAAATTTGTCATAACTCTCCCCTTTACCATTAACTATATAATATACTTGTATATAGAATATAAACAAAATCATCAAATTTGTCAAGAAAAGAAAAATGGCCGGCCCCAGCGATAACAAACAACAAGCTGTTTTTTATTGACTTGTTTAATCGTTTCGCCATATAAAGTGGGGTTTCGGTATCATCTTTTCCCCAAATAATATAAGTCTTGCATTCAATTTTTTTTGCCAAATATAACAAGTCTTCATTAACAACTAAAACAAAAGTTCTTTTCATAACAGAACTTAATCCCTTATAATCATCTGAGCCATATTTATCAAGACAATCTTTATTTAAAACGCCTTTTTCCACCTTTTTCTTCAATTTCTTAAATTTCCAGATTTTGTATTTATAAACCAAATTTCGTCTTGGAACAATACCAGCGCTATCCACCAAAACAAGTTTATCAATCCGCTTGCCATAATTACTTGCCAATATTATGCCAATTCGCCCACCAAAAGAATGCCCAATAATGCTAAAAATTCTTACGTTAAGTTTATTTACAATTTCAATTGTTTCCTTTGCATAATCATAAACAGATAAAGGAGCCGATGGTTCACCGCTTTGCCCAAACCCCCAAAAATCAATTAATATATAAGAGATATTTTTCGGCATAACAGAAATGACTCTCCCAAAAATAGAAGAGTCAGCACCCCAACCGTGTAAAAATAAATATACTTCGCCCTTTAAATCTCCAATTACCTTATAGTACAATTCAGTCCCCCAACCAAATACTCAAATTTACAGTTAAAATTCTAGCCTCATATTTATACCATCAACTTTTCCATCATAAAAATTTTTTCTTATAGAAAACGGAATGAAACCAAATTTCTTGTACAACTTCTTGGCAACATCATTATCAGTTCTAACCTCTAAAAATACGCCCTTAAATTTCTTTTCCTTAAGATATTTTATGGCAAATGATAACAAAAAGGTTCCATAACCCATATGACGGTAGTTTTCATTTACTGCAATTGTAACAAGTTCCGCCATACTATCAACAACTAAAAGCCCCAAATATCCAAGAACAATATCATATTCATTCACTAACAAAAAGTACACATAATTTTTATCTTTAATTACCCGCTCAAAATTTTCAATGTCGCGTTTGCCAAAGGCTTCTAAACTAATTTCAGCCAGTTGTGGCAAATATTGCTCAGAAATAAATTTAATTTTTGTTTCCATTTAACAACTTCCTTTCCCTTTCAAGTTCTGCCTGACTTTTTCTTAAATAAAGTGGTTCAAGCTCCTTTTCTTCAATATAGCAAGGTTTTACCAAAAGTTTTTTAACCAAACCAGTTAAGTCTTGCGGTATTACCATTGTTTTAAAAGACATTTTTTGAATTGAAAAAAGTTTAGTGTAATGCCTGTTTAAAAGTTCATTTTTTTCAACAATCTCTGGCAAGCCACCAACTTCTTTAACATAAACAAAATTTCCAAATCCCTTAATTACCATTGCACCACTAGTTTCATTATGCAAAGCAATATCAAAAGAATCAAACTTTATAATCTTAGGTTTTTTTGCCATTCCGCAAACCAAACCAAAAGTACTAACAACAGCAACTCTAGACCCAGTCCAAGACCCAGGGCCTACTCCAACAGCCAAAACATCAACATCATTAATTTTCATACCACTTTCAGCCATAACAGCATTAATGGCAACCATCAATTGCTCAGTCCCATTTGCATTTTTAATTATTTTTTCATAACTATTTTTTTCTGTAACAAGCGATACAAGAATATCATCGCCCGAACAATCATAAGCCAAACAAACCATTTCTATCCCTTATTTATAGTAATTTTTCGTATATCATTATCTATTTTAATAATTTCAACCATCCAAACATTGTCACCAAAATAACTTCTATCAACTCGCTCTGGCCATTCAACCAAGCTTATCTTATCATCAAAAAGCATTTCTTCTGCACCGATATTCATTAGTTCAGCTTCTGAATTAATTCTATATAGGTCAAAGTGGTTTAATTTATTATCATAAAAATTTACAATAGTAAAAGTCGGAGAAACAACTTCACTAGTAACACCAAGCCCCTTTGCAAAACCTTTACTAAAAACCGTTTTCCCAGCACCAAGGTCACCCTTTAACAAAACAATATCACCTGCCTGAACCGACTTAGAAAAATCTTCAGCAAGCAACATTGTTTCTTCTGCGCCTGTTGTATAAACCTCATATCCATTATAATTCATAATTACAGAATCTCCCTACTAGTTCCAAATCTGGTTGCACCTGCCCTTAAAAGCATAATTGCCTGCGCCTTAGTTTCAATGCCACCCGAAGCCTTAATTCCACATTTGTTTTTAATTGCATTTCTTATAGTTGCAATATCATCGGGCGTTGCACCGCCACCTGAATAACCTGAACAAGTCATAATAAAGTCAGCCTTACATTTTGCGCATAATGTACTAGTTTTTTCAAGCTCTTGTTTTGTTAAAAGTGGAGTTTCAACAACAACCTTTAATATTTTATGTTTAACCGCCTTTCTTAGTTTAATTAATTCTTGCTTAACATATAAATAATCGCCTTCCTTAATTTTTCCAATTGGCAAAACAACATCAAATTCATCTGCACCATTTTTTATCGCATTTTTAATTTCAAAAACCTTAGTTTCAGTGGTCGTATCTCCAAGCGGAAAACCAATAACAGTGCAAACTTTAATACTCGCTTTAAATTTATATTCAATATATCTTTTAACAAAGAAGACATTAATAGGATTAACACAAACGGAATACACTTTGTGTTTATATGCTACGCATAAAAACTTTTCAAGGTCTTTCTTGGTTGCAGATTGCTCTAAATTAGTAAAATCTAAACAAACATTAATGTGTTTTTCATCTATTGAAAGCCCAAAATCATTTTTAACTTTTTTCTTAAAAAACACTATTAAAACTCCTAGTATATTATTTTATAAATAAGAGACTCTGGTTCTGGCCTTCTTTTTTCAATTTGGAAACATTTTCTTATGCAAGTAACCGCCGATGCAAAATTAGGGTCAGAAATTGAATAATAAATTTTTGCGAGCTTGTCACCAACTTTAACTTTATCTCCTTCTCTAACCATAATCTCAACACCAACATTTCTATTAATTGACCCATCTGGCATTGCACCAATAATATTAATCGCTTGATACAACCCTTTTGTATCAACATTATAAACATAACCATTTGCCTCTGCCGCAACATAAACCGTATTCACAGATGGAATTAGCAAATTTGTATCATAAAAAGCATCAGTGTTACCACCATGCGCTTCTACCATTTCTTTTAGTTTTTTAAGTGCTGACCCATTTTGAATAACTTTGTCAAACTTTTCACCAGCAAGTGTTCGGTTCTGTTCTTTGCCCGAACTTAAAAGAATATGCACCACCATTTCTTTACACATACAATACAAATCACTTTCATACTGCTCTAAACTTCCACTAAGAAGCTCAATTGCTTCCTTAACTTCTAGCATAGGCCCAATAGCACGCCCCAAAGGCTGATCTAAATTAGATAGTATTGCAGTAGTTGTAATACCTGCAAGTTTTCCAATATGCACCATAAGTCTTGCAAGCCGTTCCGCCTGGTCCACATCTTTAAGCAAAGAACCTTCTCCACACTTAATATCCAAAACCACAATTTTAGACCCCATTGCAATTTTTTTAGCCATGATAGAACTTGCCACAAGGGGAATACTTGGCACCGTTGCTGTTTCTTCTCGGTATTTGTACAAAATTTTATCGGCAGGCATAATTTTATCATTTTCGCCAATAATTGAAATGCCAACCTTTTTTAAAATATCATAAAATTTTTCAAAAGAAATAGATGGCTTATATCCATTAAATACACTTAATCGATCCAAAGTTCCAAACGAAGCACCAACATTTTTTGTGCTATATTTTGCAACTTTAAACCCTAAACTTGCAAGAGCTGGCAAAACAACAAGAGTACAAGCATCACTAACTCCACCAGTGCTGTGTTTATCTACACAATTTTCCATATGGTCTGAAATATTTAAAACTTCACCACTTTCAGCCAATGCATTGGCATAATAATATGCTTCAGCGCCACTAAGTCCCCTATTGGTAATTGCCATTAGCATTGCACCAACTTGGTCATCTTTAAAACTTTTTTTCATAATACCATCAATAAAAAAGTCAATTTCTTCTCTAGACAACTCCAAACCATCTCGCTTATTTTCAATAAGTTCAACAATATTCATACTATTACAGCCTCTCCTTCTTTTTTTAACAAAACAAATTTAATTAAATTAATTATAACAAATATAACCATAAAAATCAAAGAAAATACAACACTCTTTGCATTAAAGGAAGTTAAAATGAAAGAAAAACAAACCAATATAAAATTTATAGATAGCTTGTTTTTATGTTTCGCATCTATAGTATTTTGTACTTTATTTTTAGGCAAATTTAGATTAAATCTTCTAAAACAAATAATTATAGGGAGCTTATTAGGTGCCATAATTTTTATTTTTATTTTTTCATTTTTCTTAATTGCCGTT
>CAJJIV010000041.1 GCA_905187655.1 uncultured Eubacteriales bacterium
GTTGTGCGCCATGGCGCACAGCACGCTCTTGACCCACAGCGTATCGCCTGTGAGCACGCGGCGCAGCAGCAGCGGCACGAGCGCCGCAAGCGAAACGGTCAGTCCGGTCTGCATCAGATTGTTCATAATCTGCATATACGAAATCCGCATAAGATCCCCTCTTCACTGCTCCTGCGCGTCCAGAAAGGCACGCAGCTCGTCGATGTCCTGTTCGCTCAGCGCACCGGCGTCCGACAGGCTCGCGAGATTTTTCACCGAGCCGCCGCACAGACGCCGGATAAAGCCGACGCTTTCGCGCTGGCGGTAGTCCTCCTCCGAGACGAGTGGTGTATATAGGTTCTGCCGTCCCTCCTTGGTACAGGACAGAAAGCCCTTGTCGGTGAGACGCGACAGGAACGTGAGCACGCTCGTCATTTTCCAGTCGCTGCTCGCGTGCTGCTGTACCTCTGCTGCCGTGACGGGCGGCGTGAGCGTCCAGATGGTCTGCATGACCTCAAGCTCCGCATCGGGAAGCCGTTTTGTCTGTGCCATAGTCAACCCTCCTTGTTCTACAAATGTAAAATACCTTTTATTGATTGGTTTGTTATTTTTTATTATTTATGGTATCCGCTATTAGTTGGTGTTGGATTGTGGTTATTTATAAAAGACAAAAAATCTTACGAACGTTTTATGAAAATGATTATGTATGGTTTTACTTTTAGCCTTATATTTTTTTTAATAGTTCCAAATGGTCAGAATTTGCGCCCTACCGAATTTGAAAATGAAACAATATTCACACGCTTAATTGGAACACTTTATAAAGTAGACACAAATACAAATGTTTTTCCAAGTATACATGTTTATGGTTCATTAATTTGTATATTTGCAATTTTAGATACCGATACCATAAAATCTATTTTGTTTAAGTCTTTAATTATGGTAATAGTTATTTTCATATGTGCATCTACAATTTTTATTAAACAACATTCATTTTTAGATTTAATTGGCGGTGTTGCAATGTTTGTTCCGCTTTATTTTGCTGTATACCGTGAGCGCATTTTTATGCCAGCGGTAAATGTTAGTGAAAATATTTATGTTAACGTAGTTGAAGAAAATGGCTGTTATTATGAACAAATTGAAAAAAAATTAGAAAGATAATTAAATAAAGGCAACTCTTTTATAGGGTTGCCATTTGTTTAATTAAAGATAAATTTGTAAATTATTTGATAGACTGATTTATATTGTGTTATAATTAACTAAAGGTGATTTAATATGAGTTTGTTTTGGTGGAAAAGGAAATCTAATGAAATTGTATACAAAAAGCATAAGAAAATAAAGCTTGGACTTGCGTTAAGTGGTGGCGGAGCAAGGGGAATAGGCCACATAGGCGTTATTAAGGCATTTGAAGAATTAGGTGTAGATTTTGATGTTGTATCAGGCACAAGTGCGGGCAGTCTTGTTGGTGCACTATATGCTTATGGGTGGACAGGAAAACAAATGGAAGAAGCTCTTAATGGGCTGTCTGTTAAAGATATTAAGGGTAAAGGTTTTACCTTTTTCCCATCTTCTACAAATAGCTTAATTGCCACTGTGGAACGATTGCTTGGTGGGCAAAAAGTATTTTCGGATTTAAAAAAACAATTTGTTGCAGTCAGTACCAATCTTAAAACCGGCAAAGAGGTCTGGATTGAAAGTGGAAGCATTGCCAAGGCAATTGCTTGTAGCTGTGCGGTTCCTGGTGCTTTTAAGCCAGTTGTTTGGGATGATAAAATTTTATGTGATGGTGGGCTTGTTAACTCGGTTCCTGTTAATGTATGTAAGGCACTTGGTGCCGATGTTGTTATAGCTGTAGACGTAAATAGTACACGCGGTGATGGAAAAGATATCAAGGGTATAACTGATGTTATATCATCTACAATTGGAATAATGCTTAAAAGTAATGCAACAAGTTATTTAGATATGGCAGATATAGTGTTGTCGCCAAACTTAAAAAAATTTAAATCGTCTAAACTTGTTGGTGATGCGAAAGAAATGATAGAAGAAGGCGAAAATGTTGTATTGAGCAGAAAAGATGAAATCATTAAATTACTGAATCAAAAACCAAGGAAAAATAAAATTAAATGGATACAAAAGGATGTAGAACATATTTAAGTGTTATATTATCTATTTGTTTTTGTTTTGGTATTGCATTTGGAATGGTTAACACGGTTAAATCACCAGAACTATATGCATCAAGCAATGACAATAGCGTAACAACTCACTTTATTTATGTTGGACAAGGTGATGCAAGTTTAATTATCTTGCCAGATGGAAGAACGATGCTAATAGATGCAGGAAGTAGGGCTAATCAAGATGATTTAATTAAGTATATTAAGAACCTTAAAATTGATACAATAGACATATTTTTAGTGACTCATGCCGATAGTGACCATTGTGGTGGTGCTAGTGCCATATTGCAAAATTTTAAAGTTAACTATGTATTTAGGCCATTTACAATTGCTCAAAGCTTAGCGAATACAACTTTTAAAGACGATTTGCTTAATTGGGGGTTTTCAGAAGATGAAATTTTAACTGTGAACAATGAAGACTATGCAGATTTTATATCTTCTGCATATTCTTATGCGGGAGCTGTTTATACTGTGTCTAATAAAACGGTGGAGAGTTGTTTGTTCTCTCAAAATGAAGATATCTACTCAATTAAGTTTTTATACCCATTTGCCGTTGAAGATGGTGCTTTTAAAACAACCAAGACAAGTGGTTATAAGGTGGATTATTCTTCTGAGAGTAACGATTTATCTGCTGTAGTTGCAATTGATTACAACAACAGCGCCATATTATTTATGGGCGACGCTGATACGACTGTTGAAAAACAATTGCTAAATGAGTCACAAAATAATTCAACCCTTGCGACTATACTAAGTAATACTAAAATACTTAAAGTTGCTCATCATGGTTCTAATGATGCAACAAGCGCAGAATTTTTGAATGCGATTTTGCCAAACTATGCAGTAATTAGTTGTGGTAAAAATAATGTATACGGACATCCTAATCTTGATGTATTAACAAGACTAAATAATTATTGTGGTGAAGAAAGGGTTTTTGTTACTAAAGATAGTGGTAGTGTAATAGTTTCAATAAATAATGTGGGGCTTGTAGATGTAAAGATTGTGACAAACGACCCAGTGAAAATAAATTCAGTTATTTTATATATTTTTATAGTACTTACAATTTTGGTTATTTTAACTATAATCATTTATTCTAAAAAAACTGAAAAAGATAAAAAATCAAAAATTTCGACATTATAATTAACTTGACTAAAACTAGAAAATATCGAGAATTAAACAAGTTTTTTTATAAAATCATAAGTCAAAAAAGGACAAAAGTAAAAATTCTTTTGTCTTTTTTATATTTAAAATTTGTACAAAAAAAACAAAAAACCACAATATGTTGTAGTGTTATACTTTTGTTTGACACTACATATTGTGGTATGGTATCATAAAATCACAAAAACAAAGGGAGGAACATTCAGAAATGACAACTACTATATTAAAGAGAGATGGAAGAATTGAAAACTATAATTTTCAAAAAATTGAGGATGCTATATTTAAAGCCGCTATAGCTTGTGGTGGCACCGATCGTGATCGTGCACACTATTTAGCGCTTGAAGTTGAAAAAATTATAGATTCGAGATATAAAAATCAAACACCACATGTAGAAGAAATACAAGATATTGTTGAAAAGGTTTTAATTGAAAATGGACATGCAAAAACAGCAAAGGCATACATTCTATATCGTGAAAAGCGTAAAGATGTAAGAGAAATGGATGCTCTTGTTGGCGCAACCATAAAAATGTTCAATAATTATATTGATGATAAAGACTGGTTAATTAAAGAAAATGCAAATCAACAAAGAAGTGTTAACGGATTAAACAACTATGTTCGAGAAGCATTTACTAAGCAGTATTGGTTAAATCAAGTTTATCCAGAATCCATAAGAAAGGCACACCAATCGGGAGATTTCCATTTGCACGACTTAGGATTTTTTGGTCCATATTGTGCAGGTTGGGACTTAAAGCAAATATTGGTTATGGGATTTGGTGGTGTTCCAGGAAAGGTAGAAAGTGCACCTGCTAAACATTTGCGTTCATTTTTGGGTCAAGTTGTAAATGCAACGTTCACTACACAAAACGAAACGGCAGGAGCTCAAGCATGGTCAAGTTTTGACACTTATTGTGCACCATTTATTAGGTTAGACAAATTAGACTATGCACAAGTAAAGCAAGCGTTACAAGAGTTTGTTTTTAACATGAATGTTTCAACTCGTGTTGGTTTTCAGTGCCCATTTTCTAATGTTACCCTAGATATTAAGTGTCCAAAGACTCTTAAAGATGTTCCTATTGTAATTGGTGGTGAATATAGCGACGAATATACTTATGGAGATTTCCAACCAGAAATGGATATCTTTAACCAAGCATTTTGTGATGTAATGGCAGAGGGCGACAGATATGGTAGAGTGTTTACCTTCCCAATTCCTACTATTAATGTAACCAAAGATTTTGATTGGGATTCTCCTGTTGTGGATAAATTAATGGATATTACTTGCAAGTACGGAATACCATATTTTGCAAACTATGTAAATTCTGACCTTTCTCCTGAAGATGCTGTTTCAATGTGTTGCAGACTAAGACTAGATGTTTCTGAATTAAGGAAAAGGGGAGGCGGACTTTTTGGTTCAAACCCATTAACAGGTTCAATTGGTGTTGTAACTCTAAACTTGCCAAGAATTGGTTATCTTGCAAAAACTGAAGAAGAATATTTTGAACGATTAAAGCATTTTGCTGAACTTGCAAAACAATCACTAGAAATAAAGCGTAAAGTAGTAGAGTCTTGTACTGATAAGGGCTTGTATCCATATTCAGCAGTATATCTTAAAGATGTTAAAGCAAGAACAGGAGAATATTGGTCTAACCATTTTAACACGATTGGTATTGTTGGTATGAATGAATCGCTATTAAACTTTATGGGTAAAGACATTACAACTGATGAAGGCCAAGCATTTGCAATTAAAGTTATGAACTATTTAAGAGAACTTATGGTTGAATATCAAAAGGAAACCGGACACCAATATAACCTAGAAGCAACTCCAGCTGAAGGAACGAGTTATAGTTTGGCAAGAAAAGATATTGCTTTATATCCAGATATTATAACAGCAGGTGTTAACGAGCATTATTACACAAACTCCACACAACTTCCTGTTGAATACACCGATGATATCTTTGAAATGATAAGACTTCAAGATGAATTGCAATCATTATTTACTGGCGGAACAGTATATCATTTATATCTTGGTGAAAAGATTGATGATAGACAAGTTGCAAAAGATTTAATTAAAAAGATATTTACTACTGCAAAAATGCCATATATTTCAATTACTCCAACATTTAGTGTTTGTCCAGACCATGGATATATAGCAGGTGAACATTTTGAATGCCCAACTTGTGGAAGAGAGTCTGAAGTTTATACCAGAGTTGTTGGTTATCTTCGACCTGTTCAAAACTTTAACAAGGGTAAAAGAGAAGAATATGCCAATAGGGTTAAATTTAAAATTAGAAAGGAACAATTAGTTTAAAATGCAAATTGCAGGTTTTGAAAAAAACAGTTTAGTAGATTTTCCAAAAACTTTAGCATCGGTAATTTTTACACCAGGTTGTAATATGCGTTGTTGGTATTGCCATAACGAAGGGATTCAAAACAACCCAGATTTAACGATGGAATCAATTTTAACCTTTTTAAAAAAACGTATAGGTTTTATTGATGGGGTCGTATTTAGTGGCGGAGAAGCGACTTTACAACCTGACCTTGCCGAGCAAATTAAAAAAGTTAGGGAACTGGGGTTTAAGATTAAGTTGGATACCAACGGAACAAATCCAGATGTCTTAATAAGCTTAGTTAATGAAGGTTTGTTAGATTATGTTGCAATGGATATAAAAGCTCCGCTAAACAAGTATAAAAATATTACTAGGACAGATGATAATATAGAGAACATAAAAAAGTCTATAGCTTTTTTGCTTAAAGATACTGTAGACTATGAATTCAGAACCACTATGTCGCCAGACTTATTTGTTGATGATATTAAAGAAATTGCGCAGACAATTAAAGGGGCAAAAAGGTATTCTATACAACAGTACAGGCAAATGTGTTATAATAGAAAACTTGAACAAAAGCCACATGAACCACAGTATTTGCGTTTGGCCAAGGAAGTTGCTGAACCTTTTATTAAAGAAGTGCTTATTAAGGGCATATAATGTAATAAAAATATTGACAAAACTGACTTGGAGTTGTAAAATATATTCACAAAACTTAATACACATATGTGTTTAAAGACAAGTAGTCTTATTGGCTAGCCACAAAGAGAGCAAGGGTAGGTGAGAGCCTTGTTGGAAGCATTAAGTACGAAACCACTTTAATTAATGTGCGTTTAAATAGTACGACAACTATTTTTAAAGTGGCTTAAAGAAATTTAAGCAAATAAGGTGGAACCACGGAGTTAATTATTCGTCCTTATAACAATTGTTATAAGGGCGATTTTTTTATAAAGGAGAAACAAAAATGAGCGAAATGAATTTAGAAGAAAAACAAGCAATGTATCGACATAGTATGGCACATGTTTTAGCTAAAGCAGTTAAAGAGCTTTATCCTAAAATTAAACTTGCAATAGGTCCTGCTATTGAAAATGGATTTTACTATGATTTTGACAATATAGTATTTACACCCGAAATGTTTCCTGCCATTGAAGCAAAAATGAAAGAGATTATTTCAAGAGAAGAAGACTTTACCAGAATAGAGGTTACAAAAAAACAAGCGCTTGAAATGTTTGCTGACCAACCTTACAAAATAGAACTTATAAATGATTTAAATGAAGGGGAAGTAATTTCAGTTTATTATCTTGGCAAAGACTTTTATGACCTTTGCAGAGGTCCACATGTCGCAAATGCAAAATATTTAAAAAGTTTTGCATATCAAATAAACAAAGTTGCCGGAGCATATTGGAGAGGTAATGAAAAGAACAAAATGTTACAAAGACTATATGTGTATGGATTTTTGGACAAAAAAGACTTAAAAGAATATTTGCACAATCTTGAAGAAGCATTAAAACGCGATCATAGAAAATTGGGTAAAGAACTTGGCTTGTATTTTATTTCAGATTATGCCAAGGGAATGCCAACATATATGCCAAAAGGCTTAATTGTTAAAAATGAATTAATTAAGTATTGGAGAGAAGTTCATAAGCGTGCTGGCTACGAAGAAATTGAAACTCCAATGGCAATGAATCGTGAGCTGTGGGAAACTAGCGGTCATTGGGACCATTATAAAAACAATATGTATACTTTTGCTGTAGAAGATGATGTCTTTGCAATTAAACCTATGAATTGTCCGGGCGGAATGTTGTATTATATGCAAAAAATGCATTCATACAAGGAATTTCCATTAAGAGTTGGCGAACTTGGAAAAGTGCATAGGCATGAAGCAAGCGGAACACTTAATGGTCTTTTAAGGGTTCGTTGTTTTACACAAGATGATGCACACATTTTTATGTTGCCAAATCAAATAGAAAGAGAAATTTGTAATATTATTAAACTTGTAGATGAAGTGTATTCTACTTTTGGCTTGACATATAGCTTAGAGTTATCCACTATGCCAGATAACCATATAGGAGAAATTGAAGAATGGCAACAAGTAGAAAAGGCACTTGCAAGTGCATTGGAACATTTAAATTTGGAATATAAGATAAATGCAGGAGACGGTGCATTTTACGGTCCTAAAATTGATATTCACGTTAAAGATTGCATAGGTAGAGAGTGGCAATGTGGAACAATACAACTAGACATGCAGTTGCCAAAGAGATTTAATTTAAAGTATACCGATGCTGATGGCTCTGAAAAAGAACCAATTATGATTCATCGTGTAATTTATGGTTCAATTGAAAGAATTATGGCAATTTTAATTGAAAATTTTGCTGGCGCTTTTCCAACTTGGCTTGCACCTGTTCAGGTTAAGGTTTTAACAATAGCTGAAAAATTTAATGATTACGCAGAAAAAGTTGTTAATGAATTGAAGGCAAATGATATAAGAGTTGAATTAGACAACAGGAATGAAACTATCGGCAAGAAGATAAGAGAAGCACAACTAGAAAAAGTGCCTTATATGCTTATCATAGGAGACAAGGACGTGGAAGCGGGCGTGGTGTCCGTCCGTTCCCGCAAGTACGGAGACCTCGGTACGATGACATACGAGGAATTCCTCAATAAGGTCAAAACGGAGACCGAGACTTTCTCTCTGGACAATTGATGTTATGAAAAGATCAGGAGGCGACCCTTTCGGGCCGCCTCTTTTGTCGCTGTCAAGAACGAGCCGGCAGGGGATCTCCCATGTTATCGCGGCGCGGTCAAACAGATGTCGCGCATGGGTCAAACGAGCCGCCGTCAGAGCGCAAAAACGCGGTCAGA
>CAJJIV010000042.1 GCA_905187655.1 uncultured Eubacteriales bacterium
TAAAATCAAAAATTGATATTTAAAAGTAATTACATTTATTCTAATTAAAATTTTTACAAAGTTTTCATTATATAATAACATCACTTGTTGTCTTCAAAAATTAATGCAACAGCCCATTTAAGCTACTCAATTACATACACCAAACAAATCAGCCTACTATCTTCACTATCTGCATAATATTCAGGTAAAAGTTCAATGTAATAAAAAGTATTTTCCTCACCTTCTGTTAAGCCTTCCTTAACTTCAACTGGGTTTTCAAGATAGCACTCTAAAATGTCTTTATTAGAACTTGTGTTTTTTGCAACATACCACTTATAATCTTTAAAATCGTACGGAATTGAATAAATATCAAACAATGCAAAACTACTTCCAGAATAATCTTCTTGTGTAGTATCAAATTCTGGCAAATCAGACAACTCACCACTTGCAATTGAATAAATTTTCAAATCAATTTCGTTTGGCTTAAAATGTAAAGTTAGTTTTCCTTCAAGATATGGTGCAAAAGCTCCCGGCAACTTAGGCACCAAAAAGGACCCTTCTTCTGCAACATACTTCATTAAAATTTGACTATCCGCTCCAGTCACGCCACTTGGGTCTTGCCCCATAAGCTCCAAATCATACGCTACTGAATAATTAAAGTCATCAACCATTAAGTGCAAATCATTTTCAATTGTTTCCTTTGGCATTTTAAAACCATAAAAGGCATAATTAGTTTTTGCAACAATTGTTAACTTCGCAGGGTAATTTACAAACACAAACTGACTTTTTCCCCAAGGTACAAATTCACCATAAACTGTTGTGTCGCCACTGCTTCCACCTTCAAGCACCGTTTCATAATTTAATCCACTTAGAGTAGTAAGTTGGTCAAAAACGACCTTAACAGTATGGTTCGCCGAGATATTTTCAAATATAAACGAAAAAGCATCTTGAATATCAATCTCGGCATCGGTTAAGTAACTATGTTTTTCTTCGCCATCAATTTCAACCGACACAATGCCACAATTAGCATTAGGAGTAAATGTATAAGTAGGACTAGTACCAGCGTTATGCACATTAGTAACCGAATCAAATTCATATTTTCCATAATTTTCGCCAATAACCTCAACCGATACAACAAAAGTATCAGGTTTAGGTTCCTCTATATCTGGCTTAGGTTTTATGGTCGCTATTATAATTACAACAACAGCAATCAGCACCAATGCCACAATCCCCAGCCCAATTAAAAGCGCCCTTTTTTGTTTTTTTCTCATATACAGTTAACTCCTACAATTTTTATGGGTATTTTGCACCTGTTTTTTGTTTGCCTTCTGCCAGCAGTTGCAAGCAAAGCAAAATTAGCAAAAATTACCAATTTACTTGCTTGCAATCTTTTTGCCAAACAAAAAAACTTATTTTTGTCAGCAATTCAAATTTTGTTAAGCCAAATTTTTACATATTATCTTCCCCAATACTCTCCTGCATAATGGGTTATGGCACGTTCACCATTACTGCCCCAGTTCCTGCAATATTGATAATAACTTAGGCTAGAATTATTTGGTGCACCACCATTTGCCTTGGTTGCCCAAACATATCTATCATACTGCCTAACACATTCAAGCCCATATATCTTCTGCCCATCATTATCTTTGTTGGTATACATAATTACGTGATAACCTGAGTTGCTAGGCCCCAAAATAACAAGCATATCACCAGGAATAACCAGACTTGTAAGACTGCTTCCACTAAATGTAAATGTCTTATGCCCACCATATCCACCAGTATGCCCATACAAACTATTCAAATAATTAACAGTGCTTGGGTTACTTGGGTTAATGGTGTACGCAGCCAAACTATAACAAATTCTTATATAACCAAAGCAGTCGGTAAAAATACAACCATTATAATTAATCTTGTCATACTCATCGCCAGTGCCCTTAATCATAACCTGATTAATTACATCAAGCAAATTGTTCATAATCTGACCATCGCCTTCAATCACATGAACTGCTTGGCTTGTATCATTTCCATACCTATCCACCGAAACTGGCTTACTTGTACTTGCAATGTCATAAAAATGCAATTCATATTCATAAATCATACCAACATCATAGGTTGCACCTTCGTAGGTAGACTTAACGCCATTACTATAAGTTGCAATTTCTGAAACAATGCTGTTTGGACCAATATTGCTATCCACTTTCGCCAAAACAATTCGGTGCCATTCAAGCAACTGACTTGCATATCTAACTACAAGCTCACGCATCTTAAATTCAGCAGTACTAATTGTGCCATTATCTCGCAGTGTCTGAAGTTCAGCTCTGGCATCTTGATAAGCATCAGCATAGGCACTCTGCCCATCGGTAACAGCAAATATTCTTGACAACTCAGGAACTTTATCAAAGACTCCGGAATAGTAATCACTAGGAAGTGGAGTTGGAACACCCGACCCACCACCAGGGTCATTACCTGACCTAGTATATTTTAAGAACAACTTAACAGGCACACCGGTATCCGTTTTAATGTAATAATAACCAACAGGTATTGCAAAATAAGCATAATTATTTATATTAGGATTTTCAGCATCATACTTTCGCTTAACACCTGCAAGCAAAAGTTCCTTTGCTTCCGACATTGGAGTGTCATCTCCCGTTAAATATTCAACCGAAATATAGTTGCTAGCCAAATAATTAGGGTCTTCTTTAACAAAACAATCGGCATCCATATAATCTTTATTGTTAATAAGGTCCGCATTAGAATAGTCAGTACTTACAGTAAAGGTATCATATCGTTTTTTGTCAGCCCTATACCAAATAATATCATCAGCACCATACATATTGCCAAGCACATCATTTGGCACTCTAACTTCAATCTTGTAGCTTGTAAGATTAGTGTCTTCGCCCTCGCTAGAAAACTCATTTCCATATTCATCAAGCGGAATTGCTTCAAGCCTAAACACGGTATAAACTGCGTAAAAACTAATATTTCTATAATAACCAGAATCTTCGCCATTAATGTTTCGGTCTATGTTTAGTGCAGGGAAACCACTGCTAGAATTTATAATCGAATAATAATATGGCTGACTTTCAAGCCCATCAGGAGAATAATAAGTTACATATTCAAGCCCATCAGGATAAATATAATCTCTTGCATAAGAATCCAAAATAATAAAGTTAGAATTTAATTTAACGGTAGAATAATATGTTTCATCATAGCCAGCAACTTCACTAAAGTTGCCCTTGTCACTCATTGGTGCCATTTGGTCGTAAACCTTAACCCAGCCAGAAATAAACATATAATAGTCGCCAAATTTATAAAGTTCATAAGCATTTTTAAGCGTATGATCAATCTCGGTGCTATTTTTCCAGAAGTAACCATAGTGTCCTGAAACACCATAAGCCCCTTGACCTGATAGCCCAGCCAAACTATTCCAAGTATAATACTTAACATTAATTTCTGCCGTATCAATAAACACGGTGTAATATGTTAAGCCCCCGCCATCATTATTAGGGCAAATGTTAACTTTATCGCTCCCATTAGTTGCAAGCTCCTCTTCTTCTCCCGCAGAATTAATTCTTGCCCAGTGTGCAAAGAAGTAAGATTTTCCACCAACTACAACACTTTTAACACTTTCATCGGTCTTAAGCAAAGAATTAACACCAAACACAATCTCTTGGTTTGCAATAGTGACCTTAACAAATTCTTGTGTGTCAGCCGTTAGCCTAGATGCTTCATAGTCAATAACCCCATTAGCATCACACTTAAGCCAAGTAGTAAAGTCATCTCTTGTATTATAATTCACCTTATAATACACAGTACTTTCTTTGGTTTTAAGCAAAAAGTTTCCATCTTCATTAGAGTACACATATACACCAGCACTAAACCCAACAACATACTCAGGATAATCATAATGCACACCAATTACAAAATCGGTAAAGACTGCATTAGGGTAAACAGTATATGCTAGGTTTACCGCATCTTTAATTACAAGAGTCAACTCATCAGTTTCAAGACTATAAATATATTCAAGCCCATCATCGGCACTAGCATATTTAATATTACCATTGTTGTCACAAACAAATAGATATTCGCAAATTTCAATAATCGCACCACCAGAATCTTTGTAAGACAAGGTTACACGCATAATGCCCGCACCCTCACCAATTCTGGTTGCAAAATCAGACTTTAATGCCAATGCCGAGAAATTCTTAAATACAATTTTGTCTTGGACATAAGCAACACCCCCAAACCCAGAAGGAATTTCACTTCTAAACTGCTCATAATTAGTTGCAGTACTACCATTTTCAGTAAGTTTGGTTGCAAATAGGTTCTTGCCATTATCATCTAAAACAGGCTTGCCATCTTCGCCTAATAGATAGGTATAAACATCGGTATCCAGGTCATAAACAAACGATTCTCCAACTTGCTCATCATTTACATCATACACATTAAGCATAACATTATAAGGCGTGTCAACATAAGTTGCATAAAAAATGGTGTTAGTAATTAAATCAACAAGCAAACTTTCTCCAGAACCAATAAACAAAAAGTTTTCAATGTTCACATAATCGCCAGAATTGGTTACAAAACTAAACACACCTGTGCTAAAATCGTAATCAATAACTTTAACAAGGTCCTCTTCCAAAACAAGGTCACCATTTTCGCCCGTTCTTTCAGTTCCCTGCAAAGTCAAGTCTTTCCTAATAGAATAGCCAACAAATGTCTTTCCTAAAGGAGATACAGGAACCAAAAGCCTAGTAAGCAAATCGTCTGGCATAGGCGACCTAAACTCAAATAGCTCTTCGCCTTCTGCATAGTTAATACTAACGGTGTCATTTCTGCTTTCACGGTCATACACACCGGTATTTGCATAAATTGAAGCCGTGTATTGCCCACGGCAGAACACCGGAACAACTCGCGCAACCAATTCTTCACTAGCACTGTCTACTTTAAATATCAAATTATCACTAGACTCTCCAAGGTCAGTTACAACTTCGGCAATATTGTCAATTTCTTCAATTGTTTGGTAGTTAACTAGTGTATCACTGCACAAAATATACCCATAAAACTCATGACCTCTAAGATAGCTAAACACACCATCTTTCTTGCCAAGCACAGGGTCTTCCAAAACACTTCTTGCTGAATATAAATTCTTAATTTCACGCTGACCAAAATAATTAATTTCAATCTCGCCTTCAGCATTTAAAGTTGCAACCGAGCCATTATAAACAAAGTTAACTTCACTGTCACCATCTGAATAATAAGCCCTTAAAATATCTCCAATATTATACTCAGCATCATAAGGAATTTTAACTTCAATTGGAACTACTACAACCGAACTAGCCCAATAATTTGTGTCACTTTCAAACACACCAGTGTTCACAACCAAATTAGACTCACGTGCGGTAACATATAAGTATAGGTCAGAAATTGTTCCAGGGTCTTTCCAAACCGAAGATAACTTAAAGCACCAATTTCCATCTTCATCGGTAAACAAATTAATGTTTTCTTCCAAAATTGTTATTCCATCAGAATCCACACTAAAATTACCAATCTTAAAACACTTGTCTGCAACAATTTGCTCATTTAAAAGCGTCCTTGTTGCAAGAAAATCTGGCTGATACCCAAAGGCAACATTAATAAAATCTCCAAGCCTAATAACATCTGTATCAAAGGTAATCTCACCAACTACCAACTCTTCATCTTCAACATTAAAATCGTTATGAATAACAAACTGATAGATGTTTGGCGTAAACATTGCATCAACTCCACCAGCATCAGCATTAAAACCATTTGCATACCCATTAATTTCAAACAAACTATTCATAAACGCAAAGGTAATTCCATTTGGCTCACCCGTTGGCACTGGCGAACCATTTTCATTTAAAATAATTTTATCGGTGTAACCAAACTGACTACCAGATTTATATACAAACACTCGGTCCTTAAATTTATAAAGCACAGAAAAACCATTAAAGGTATAGCCCAATTTAAACGGCAAATTAGAACTTTCGCTCTCATTTTTTGCTACATAAAGTGGCAAAAATACATCTTCACCATTTGGCTTATATAAAAGTTCAACACTTATAACAAAGCCTTTTTTAACGCTTACATAATTTCTTGCCGTTTTTATATTAAGTTCACCAATCTTAAACTCTTCACCACTGAATCTATCATAATCAATAACATCAAACACAATATTCATAAAATCAACATAATAAACAATGTCGATTGTATAGTTTGTTGTGCCACTAACGTAGTTAAATTCCACCGAATTTTCTTCATAATAAACCCTGTCATCGCCAAAAAACTCGTTTAACCCATAAACATTGTTCCCATCATCATCAATAGTAACAACTTGCTTGCCTACCAAATAAAACCCATTAGATGGCTTAATTGAAAATGGCACAACAAATTTGTTGTCAACCAAATCACTGGCATTTTTAACAAATCGGTATTGTGCATAACCATTTTTACTGTTTATATTACTTTTCCCTTCATAATAAATAGCAGTATCACCTTCTGCAAAAGAGAAGACAGTATACCAGTCTGGGTTGGCAATAATTTTGTTTCCTAGCTTGTCAAACTCGGTGTCACTAAGCCCCATACTTATTGAATCAAAATAACTTAGTTTAATATTAAGATTAAATATTACTTTTTCTTGTGGCTCTCCAACTTTAGCATAAATTTCTTTCTTCCCCAAAAAACTTTGCCTATATTCGGTATCAGACAATAATCCATCGTCCATACCTTCAAATATAAAACCATCATCAAGCTCTATATTAACATAAGGAGCCACAGGAACACCAAAGCCCCAAATTGCAACCGCACCTCTCTTAAACAAAGTTTGCTCTTCTCCAGTAACTTCATCACTGGCAACATAAGAATATATCGCCTGCCTATAAGAGTAAATTTGGCCACTAATAATAAACGATCCAAACCCAGCACTGGCCGATGTCAACCCAACAGCAAGTAACTCATTGTCTGAAGTTGAAACTGAGCCAGACTCATTTGAAATTATTAATTTTTTGTATGGTTCAAGAGTGTTAAACTTATTTGTTTCACCTTCAGTATCAACGGTAATTTTATTTAAAGACAAATAAAAATAATTGTCTGTGGTAACTTCAATCCTAATGTTTTTAGAAAGGTTAGATTTATCAATTCTTATACATGGCCTAAGTGTTTCAGTGTCTATCATAAAACAGAACCTAACAAAATAGTCGGCATTTAAAAGAGAGGACTCGTTAAGTTTAACACTTGTACCAACAAAATCACCATTTTCATCTGCAACATCATTAGTAACAGATGACAATGTTATTCCATTTTTAAAAACAATTCGGTATGCAAATCCAGAATAAGAATAATCTGCATAAGACAAATTATTCTTTTCAAAATATTCGGTATCAGAAGACCAAGGACTGTCCGATGGATAACAATACATTAACGAGCTGTCACTTTCCTTAATTGCAATTCCACCATAAATAGAAAAAATAGTTGTTGCAGTACCGCCATTATAAACCTTATAATCTGCTTTTCTTAAAAGTTTTCCTTCAGCAAAATCGGTTTTAACAGAAAGCACCGAACCACCTTCGGTAACTTCTTGATAGGTGTTAAAACTATCCATATTAGATGAAATAGTTGCCCCATCATCAACTGCAACCTGTTCAACTATTCTAGTTTCGGTGCGTTGACTAGTATAAAACACAAGTTTAATACGCAAATTACTAGCACTTCTTCCAAGAGCAATAACAAAATCGTTAAAATCACCAGTTTCGGCATCAAGCGAGTAGTTAATTGCACAAATTTCGTTGGATATTGCAAGACCATCATCTACAACTTTGCCGTCCTCAAAAGACCACGTTTTAGTAAACAATCTTCCAAAAGTTGCACTACCACTTGTAGCTGTGTAAACTTCTAACTTGTTAATATAGTTAATAGAAAACGGGGTGTTATAAATTTGCCCAGCCTTTTTGTTCAAAGTTAAATTAAATTTTAAAAACCCATATTTATAGGTTTCTTTAAGTTCTTCACTAACATTGCTGTTGTCCAAAAAGTTGTAATAAAAAGGAGAGTATCCTAAATTATTATAAAGCAAATTTAGTCCAAGTTCAGCCTTGTCACCCTCGGCAAGGTCACCCACATTGTCAAACGCAAGATTTCCATTAAAATCAAACGCAGACACAGTAAAGTCTGGCACATCAGAGCCAGTGCTATTACTATAATCTAACACAAAATTACAACTAAGGTCATCGGCAGCAGCAGACTTAACATTGTTATTTAAACCAAAAGATAAAGCCAAAGTTAGCCCAGATACCAGCATAACAAAAGTAATAACAACTAATTTAAAATTAAATAGTATCCTTTTATTCAAGACCATTGTTTTCTCCTTGGTATAATTTCTGTAGATAAAAATTTTAGTTAAATAAATGCGCCCCAGTTGACTGAA
>CAJJIV010000043.1 GCA_905187655.1 uncultured Eubacteriales bacterium
TTATTATATAATTGTGTTTAAGGGGTGTTATTTGTATGGGAAATATGGGGGAAAACAGACCTAATTTTGATAGAACTGATGTTTATGATGAAATAATTAATAACTGGATTAAAGTGCTTAACCGCGAGATTAAGTGCTATGATGAAGCAATAAAAACTCTTCGTACATTTGTTGCTGAAGCAAAAAAAGATAATAATAGTGAGTCTTATTATGGCTATTCTGCTGAACTTAAGCACTATGCAGAACAAAGAAATGACACTCTTAATCAAATTGAATCTTTAACTAAAAACAAAAAGGCTAAAGCCTGGTTTATTAATATGTTAAAAGATACCTACCTTAATTTTTCTGGAGAGCAAGAAGATTTGGGGGCAGGGGGCAAATTTAAGTCTTTTGCTAAAAGGGACATTGTTGAACGAAAAAATATTACCGACAAAGAAGTACAGGATATTTTAAGTGAGTTTTCTGGTGAACTTATGGACCGAGAACTTAGTGGCGCTATGGCAAGCATTCTTGGCAATAGAGTTGGAGTTCAAGGCAAAACTTCTTCACCTTGGGTAAGTATTAATGTTAAAGGTGTTAGCAAGCTTAGTGATGCTGAATATAATAAGTGCTTGGATATGATTGTGGGGCCAGATAACTTGCGAAATAATCAGAATGCAGTTGCAACAGCTGCGCGTATGGCAAAGCAAGCTATTGAAGAAGAAATTATGGCAAATGAAAGTGCAATTAGTGAGTCTAATGCTGCTAAAGGTGACATAAAAGGAACGGGCGATGACATTGCTCATATTGTTCCTGTTCTTACAACTGCTCTTACACCGCTTATAATGTTAGCTTCTTATAACTTTAATGGGTATAATTTGCATGGTTCAATAAAAGCTGGTATTATGAGTATTGGTGTGGGAGTTGCTGTTAGCGTTTTGGCAAAAGTTGCTCCGAAATTATACAACTTTTTCACCGATATTGATAATAAAAATTCTGAATATAATATTAAACTTTTAAAGGATAAGTTGGACCAAATAGAAAATGGGGAAATAAGCCCTGAAGTTTTAAATAAATTGTCTGAAATTATTTCTGACAGTGTTAATAGTGCACAAATGTAGCAATTCATAAATTTTTAAGGAGAAAGGTATGTTCGTTTCTAAAAAATCGATTGTAAGCACCGATAAGGGTGATTTAATTGTTTTAGATACTGTTTTTGTTGATAATCGTGAGTTTGCTTTTTGCGTTGGTGGAAAAACTAACTATATTTACGAAATTTTTGATAACGGGACATCTTTGCCAAAACTAAGACTTGTTAGTGAGCCAGAGTTTGAACAGATTTTTAAAATCTTCTTGGCAAATTATCGTTTGTAATTATTGTCTTTTGTGAAAATTATTAATAACTAAAAAATATTAACCATTAGTTTTTTACTAGTGGTTATTTTTTTAATTGATTGTAATTAATTTGCAGAAATATAAAAACTGGGTTATAATTATGATAAATAGATTTATTTTTTTTGTGAAAATTTATGGAAATAGTTTTAAGTGATAAATTAAAAGAGGCGTTTGAGCCAAGATATATTAAACTTAAAGAGCAACTTGCGTTTAGAGAAGTTGAACTTTCAGATTTGCAAAAAAATTATAAAGAAAATGACCTTGAAGCATGTTCGGCCGACCTTGAAATTAAAAACGTTAAAAAATTAGTTGAACACGCAAAATCTTTTGTAAGAATTTACTCTCCGGTGGTTGATGAATTTCAGCAAGAAATTGATAAAATAAACACCCAAATTAATTCAGCAAAAGCCAAAAAGATATCTGCGCAATATACCGCTGAAATGCGGGATGACATAATTAATAATTTAACTGAAGCTAAAAAGCCACTTGTTAGTAAGCGAGATGACTTTAAAACAAGATTGCAAACTTATGTTAAAGAGCGAGATGAAAACCAGGCTAAAATTGATAAGCTTGAACCAGTGTATAAAATTGCCCAAAAGAATGCTTCGGTATATAAAGAGCGAATGATTTTAGCAGAAAGGCAACTTAAACGCATAAGGCTAGACATAAAAAAGCTTAAAACTGAGTTTTTGGCGCTTGAAATTAACAGCCGAAGTGACTACAAACGGTTTGATACCGCCGACTGTTTTGCATGTTTGCCATCTAAAATCTTGTTTAAATTTTGGGACAAAAAGCCACACATTGTAAATGGCAATTATTCTGTTTATGCTGGAATAGACATTTTGGAAGTCACCGAAAGTCAGGTTACCAATTTGTCGGTCATTAGCATTAATGGGAAATTCTATAGGGGTGTTAGCACTGAATATGACCCTATGGGGGCGGATTATCAGCGTATTGAATTTGTAGACAGCGAAGATGATTCTCCTAACCTTAAAGTTGGTGTTAGTGAATATGCGGTTAATCTGTATTATTTGTTATATGGCTTAAATTCTCCTAGTTATATGCTAGAATTTACCGAAGCGCAAACTATGCTTGAAGATATGCTTAAACACAAACCAATTTTAGTTAAAAATTTGCCTTTATACATTTTTGGCAATGCTGAACTTGAAAAAATTGTAAGAGAATCTGTTAAGTCGGCTTGCGCCACAATTGTAACCAATTATAAAAAGAAAAATGGTGGAGAGATGCCAGATGACCTTAAAAATTATATTAAGGAACTTGGTAGATTGTTAAAAGAGCGAGAAAAACTTTCTAGTGGAGACTGGCAGAAAAAGAAGGCAAATTCTTAGTGAGTTTGTTATTAATATATAACAAAATGCCATATTGTTGGCACCAATCTTTGATTTACTAAGATTTGTTTGATAAAATTTAATTATAAAAAGATTTAAAATGTTTAACCAATTTTGGCTAAGCATTTTTTATTGTGCTATTTTTTATAAAAGGGGGGAAAAGGTGGATTCTACTTTTAAATGGCTTTTAACTAAAATTGAAGAGATTGAGTATAGGCTGAACAAAAGCAAAACTAAAAGTGAGCAGGAAAATTTGCCGATAGTTAATTTAAACACTACAATTGGTCAAAGTCTTTCAGCTGGTGAAGTTGAAGTGGTGGTTGGCAATGCTACGTTTTACGCAAAGACCAGTTTGGTTATTGATGGTGATGCTATTATTTGGGCAAGCAAGATGGGCTCTGCAAGGGTTGTTATTTATGCTGGTGGATTTGAAGTGTTTAATCAGTTGTGCTCCTTAAATGGTGGAAGGAATGACATTAAATTTAGTGCTGTTATTAATAACTATGTAGAAGAAAGTGTGGAGATTAAGCTTAAGGTGATTTTAGACAATGCCGAAGGCTCCGAGCAAGCAACAATTAACGTTTTGTCTGCTCGGGCAAAGATTTTTAGTTTTATGTTTGCAGATGGTGAAATTGGAAACATTTCTGCCGATTTTTATAATGGTAAATTTGCAGTTTGCGTTTCAGATGGGGCAAGTGTGTATGTTTATAATGGTACCAAAATACCGTCTTGTTTATCTATTTATGACTTTAACTTTTATGATAATGCAATAGATGGGCAGGTGGCTATTACTTGCAATAATGGCACTGATGTTTGTCAGGTGTTTTTGCAAAAGGAAGGCAAGGTGCTACTTGAAAAAGATGCTGTTAATTCAATTGTGGTTGCAGAAGGTGTTAGCAAGTTTTCTGCAATTGCAACCGAAAATCGTTCTCAGGTGGTTTTGGCGTACATTAAAAATGGCGAGCCATATTACAAACTTATTTTTAATGGTGCGCCTTCAGATGAAGTTAAAATTAGCACAAATGGAGAGGGTGAAATTTGTGAAATTACCGCCGTAAAAAATTGTGAGAATATTACCTATTTGCTTTTAACAACAAAGTCGGGTGATAGTTATGTTTATTATGCTTTTGGTGATATGCACTTTAATAGTCCTTCTGAAAAATTAGATGGGCTTTTTTATTGTGATTTCTTGTATTAAAGGAGTGAACAATTATGCAATTACATAACAAAATTGAAATTATTAAAAACGGAAAGACTATTGTGCAATATAATACAATGCTTCCGCCAGTGCTTGAAAATATTAAAAATCTTAAGTGCTATAACAATTACTTTGTGTTTGGAACAGGAACAAGTGAAAGTGCAGAAAGCGATTATAAACTTAGTGGCAGTGTAAATAGTTTTGCATCGACAGTTGAATCTGCCAACTATAATTATTATTTGGGCCCAATTTTTGTCTGCAAAAAGGTTGAATTTAATGAAACGCTAAATAGTGGTGCATTTTCTTTTTCAGAAGTGGGTATTGGTGAAGCCGAGAGCGAAGAAGAACTTCCGTGTAGAGTTATTAACCGATTTTTAATTAAAGATGAAAATGGGCAAGTTGTTACCATAACAAAGGCTGAAGGCGAAGAGATGGTTGTTAAGATTACCATATATTTAGCTTGCAGTTTTAACACCCAAAAACCAATGGTTCCGCTTAACACCGATAGTTCGCTGTTTGCAAGAATACTTGGTATTGATAATATTGGTGGCAAAGAAAAAGACGGTGAAGTTAAGTTCTATTTTGGGCGAAATTATGCACCAAACAGTCAGGTGCTTGGCTATGATGAACTTGATCTATTAATGTGTCCGTTTACGCTTAGTAAAACAAGCAGTATATTAAACAACAAGGTTAGAACTATTTTTGAAGACATGGACCAAGAAACAAGAGTGCTAAAGGAAGGTTTAATTGCCTTTAACGGACATATTGAATTTAGGCTGAATATGAAGGAACTTGCCGGCGAAGCTGAAGACCTATATTATCTTTCAGCGCTTGCCGACCGTTTTGGCAGGATTAATTTGTATACCGAAGGAATTGAAGAACCTATTGAAGTTACAACGCAGACATCAACCTATACAGCAGAAACTGTTAAATTTGGTTTGAATTTTGATAGCAAGATAGACTTATTGTTTGGCAGTGGTTTTAATTTTAGTGAAAAAGATGTGTATGTTTCAACTGGTGGTGGGTTGATGTTAATAAATGGTGACAATGCATTAAAAGCCTTTAAAATTTCTGGCTCTGTGGTAACGGAAATTAATACCGAGCAATTAAATTTGGCTGGTGCTAAATGTGTTGGGCTAACTGATGACTATTTGTTTGTTAATTTGTGTAACAACGATGTTTGGAGTGTGTGCGCTTATAAAATAGATGAAAATAATGCCTTTTATAAGTTAACTACGGCTTCTAATGTAAGTAATATTTCTTTTAGTGAAAACTGGGGCAATTTTGTGGTGACCAACAATAGTGATGGCTCTGGTATTTTGGTTGGGCTTATTAGTGGTGGCTATGGGTATGTTTTAAAAATGGTTGAGTCTGGTGGAACTATTACGGCAAGTTTGGTTAACAAAACTGAAGGTCCTTTTTTAGAATGTATTTGTGCAACACCATTTGCAAAAACCGAAGCCAACTTTTTGTTTATTTTAGAAGACACCTTAACTGCAAGTTATTTTAATGGTACCGATTTTTCGGTAATTAATATTAATGGGCTTAGTGGAATTTTAAATGAAGAAATTTATAAAAAATGTGGCAAGGGAGAAAAGTATTTTTTGCTTACAAAAACCGACTTAAACAAGAAAAAGTATGAGATTGACATTACCGATGGCTCGGTTAGTGTTAGTGAATTTAGTGCAGAAGACCTTTTATCTTTTTCGCCAGATGCCGAATATTCCTTTGTGTATGGCAAGAGTTTAAACAAGCAGAAAATTGCATATGACCCATTTATGTCTTGTCCGCTTGAATTTGAACAAGACCTTCCAAAAAGCATTGATTTAAAGAAGGCAAGTGGAGTGGTGGCGTTAAATGGTTACTTTTTAATTATTTTTAACCAAAATGATGGAGGGTGTTGTTTAATTCCTATTAAAAAAAATTATTACACGGTTATAAATGCACCGGCAGATGATTTTTGCGACCTTAGTTATGTTGGGGTTTTTATGCCAGGAGCAAATTTTACGGTTGAACCAGTTGTAACCTTTGAAGTGTCAATTTAACGGAGGGTGATATATGAAATTTAAAACAAAAAACATAAAAATAAAAACTGGACAAAATGTGCGTGCCGTTTTAAATGGAAACGATATAAGGGTTTATTCCTTTACAAGTAATGGCGGTTTGGCTGAACAAATTGTTGAGAATGTAGCCGATGGCGGAAGCATTGTAACTATTGGCACTTGCAATAACTGCTATCTAATGGAGCCAGTTGAAGACAAATTAATTTTGTACTCTTCTGGGTTTATTAAATTAAATTAATAAGGAGATTTATTAAATTATGAGCAAAACGAAATTAAATTCACAAAAAATTTTGGACCAACTTAAAGATAAGGTTAAAAAGGCAACTTCTTTTGCTGGCGGAAAGTCGGTTGAGTATACTCCGGCAACTGAAAGTGTTAAGCCTGACCTTGTTAAAAGCGCTGTTATAAAAGCTGGAGAAGAAGGGTTTGGCAATGTCTTTAAAACTAACGACAATAATGAAAGTGGAGACTTGGTTAACGCTACTAATAATGCAACAACTAGCACAGGCAATAAGACAATTTTAGATGTTGTTTCTTCTAGGGTTACTAATATGTTAAATAGTTTGTTTCCTGTCAAGAAAACTACAAACAATTTAGATGTGGACAAACTTATGCAGTCGCTAAACGAAGTTAAAGAAAAGTACAATTCTAAAACTGACCGAGATTTTTATATAGATGAACTTGAAAAGGAACTGGGGGAAGAGCCGGTATATCAAACGATGGTTGAACCAGAGATTGATAAAGAAAAAATTAAAGAAGATGTTCAAAAATCTTACGAAGGTAAACGAGAACTTGAAGAAAATAAATTAAAAAATAAGTACGAAGCAAAAACCAAGAGTGTAGAAGAAGAAAAACAAGACCTTTTAACTAGTGTAGATTCTGATACTGACAATATTAATAATAAATATGACTATTTAAAAGAAAAGAGTTCGGCAGAGGCTCTTAGGCGTGGGCTTGCAAGGTCTTCGGTTGCACTTTTAAGTTTAAATTCTATTGAAAAGGATAGAGTGGGAGAGTTGGATAGTTACGCAAAAAATTTATCATCTTCTCTTGAAAAACTTGAAAATGAAATAGGTAACTTAAATGAAGAACTTTATGATGCCATGAATGAACTAGATATTGAACTTGCCGAGAAGATAAACAAAGAAATTGAAAGCAAGGTTAGTGAACTTAAGCAAGAAAAGGAAAAGGCAATTAAGTTTAATAACAATGTTGAGAAGCTAAGACAACAAGAAGCTGTTAACCGAGCCGAAAGACAAAGTGAACTTGAAGAAAGTTACAGCAAAAAATATGCGGGAATAAAAGACCGGACAGAAAAAGAAGAACTTTATAACCTGGCTAAACGGCAAGTTTTGGCAAGTAATATTTCGGCATCAGAGCTTGTACAAAATGAAGAGTTGGTTGAATTACTTGGTGACAAGTTTTACGATTTATATTACGAAGTTGCAAAAAGAGCAAAATAATTGTTTTGTTCTTTTTTGCTGTCTTGCAAGTTAATTTTTATGGTGGGAGTTTGCAAAAAGTGGGAAAATTAACTAATTATGGGTGAAAAATGGGGAGCAGACAGAAATTAATAAAGGGAGTAATTTTTTTATGGCAAAAATAAAAAGTTACAATTTTTGGATAAAGTTAATATCACTAATAATTTTAGTTATAAGAATTATATTAACACAATTTGGTTTTAGTGTAGACACCACGGTAATTGTGGATATTGTTACACTTGTTGCAGGAATTTTAATTTTGCTTGGAATAATAAAAGAGCCTACTGGCTTAAAAAACGAAAATAAGGAGAGCATTAGTATGAATAATGAAAAAATTAAAGAAGATATTTTAAATGAATTAAATAATTGTATGTCAAATGAGTCGGTGTCTGGTAATGTGCTATTTGCATTAAACAAGGTGAAGTCGCTAATTTTAAGTGAAGAAGTAGCTGAAGAAGGTAAGGAGAGTGAAGGAGAAAATTTAATTACTGTTAACGAAGTGAACGCAGTTGAAGGCGAGGGTGCAACTAGTGCTGAAAATGTGGTTGATGGGGCGGACCTATTAAACGAACAAAATACACAAGCATTAGAGTTTAATAATAATGATACAATAGGCGAATTTGGAAATAATTTAACCGAGCAAGCAAGCGAAGGTGAGCAGGTTGAAAAAGTTAATGAAGAATTTAATGGTGAGCAACCGCTAGAAGTTGTTGTGGATGCACAAGAAAACGAACTTACTAAATCTTTTGATGAACAAATTAATGAAAAAATTGAAGAAATTAATAATGTTAATGATGTTGTGATTAATGAAGATAAGCTAGCAGGTGATTTGGGCGAGGCAGAAAAATGCTTAGACCAAGAGTTGGTTGCAACTATTAGTGAGGGTGCCGACAGCGAGAAAGAAATATTAAAAAATAAAATTAAAGAATTT
>CAJJIV010000044.1 GCA_905187655.1 uncultured Eubacteriales bacterium
TCTTCTTTCCGTTTCTTTCTTGATAATTATATTATAAATATATTGAATTGTCAACAAAAAATTACAGTTTTTGTTATTATTTTCTATAAACTGTTTCAATTCCTTCTATCGAAGCAATTTTGCTTATTAATTCTTCAATTTGGTTTTGCTTTTTAACCAAAACATTAAGAGTAATTATTGCAACTCTATTTACTGCTCTTGCATTAATACCTGTAAGAACAACAGATGGTACTGTTGCAATCATTGCAGTAATTTTGTTAACAAGATTAAAGGAATCTTTGCCTTTAATAAAGATATAGAAGAATAATTTTTGTCTTCAAAATCTTTCCATGCTACCTTAACTAAGCGGTCACCAGTAGTAAAATGTCTAATATTGGGGCAATCTGCTCGGTGTACACATATACCTTTTCCAACCGAAACAAATCCAATAATCTCATCGCCAGGAAGTGGATTACAGCATCCTGCAAGTCTTGTAGGAAGGTCATCTGCACCCTTAACAACAACTCCACAAGACTTCATATTAGAGCGTTTGGCTCCATTTATTTCCTTAAAATGCTTTTTTTCAATTGCTCTAACTTCGCTAATCAATTGATTAATAATATGGGTAGATGTAATGCCTCCATATCCAACCGAAGCACAAAGATCATCAAAATTTTCAAAATTATGAATTTGTAAAACTTTTTCTTGTGCCTTTTGTTCAGACAAAAGCGAACTAAGGGTTGTACCTTTTCTTTTCGCTTCAAGTTCAAGCATTTCTTTGCCAATTTTAATGTTTTCATCTTTTGTTTCTTTTTTAAAAAAGGTTCTAATTTTTGCCCTTGCTGTACTTGTCTGTGCAATTTTTAACCAATCTCTAGATGGCCCCTTAGAACTCTGTGATGTAACAATTTCTACAATGTCACCAGTATTTAACTTTGTTGTTAGGGCAACCATCTTACCATTTACCTTTGCACCAACACATTTGTTTCCTATATCAGAGTGAAGTGCATACGCAAAATCTATGGGTGTTGCTTTCTCCGGCAATTGAATTACTTTATATTTAGGAGTGAATACAAAAATTTCATTTGAATAAAAGTCTGATTTCGCAATAGAAATAAATGTTGATGTGTCAAGGGTTTCAGCATTTTCTTCAAGCATTTGTCTTAAAAAGGTTAATTTGTTATCTAAATCTGTTGCCTTTGTTGTTTTGTTTTTATATCTCCAATGTGCAGCGATACCATACTCGCAGTACTTATGCATTTCAAAAGTTCTTATCTGTATTTCAAAAGGAATTCCTTCCTTGGTTAATAAAGTAGTATGCAAAGATTGGTATCCATTAGGCTTTGGAGAAGCAATATAATCTTTAATTCTGCCAGGAACAGGCTTCCATCTGTTATGAACTTCACCTAACACCAAATAGCACTCTTTTATGTCATTAACCAAAATTCGATGTGCTAGAATATCGTAAATTTGTTCAATACCTTTACTTAAATGTTTCTTAAAAATACTATATTTTCGCTTATATCTACTTTTTACTTCACCATTTATACCAAGGTCAATTAAAACTTGTTTAAGTTCACCATTAACCTCTTCAAGGTCTTTTTGATGTCTTATATAAGTTTTTTCTAATAATTGACTAATTTTTTCATATTCTTCTGGGTAAAGGTACTTGAAGCAGATGTCTTCAAGTTCGCCTTTCAAGTTGCTAAGGCCAAGCCTTTCTGCAATTGGAATGTATACATCTCTTGTGTCTAGCGACTTTCTTATTTGGTGTTCATGACTAACACAATCAAGCGTGCGCATATTATGTAGCCTATCAGCAAGTTTTATAAAAATAACCCTAATATCTTTTGCCATTGCCAAAAACATTTTTCTTAAAGATTCATTGTTTTCGTTGGCGCTGCTTAAATATCTAAGAGACTTAACCCTAGAAACTCCATTTACTAATTCGGCTATTTCTTTGCCAAACAATGTTTCAAGGTCCTCTTTTTTTACATCAGTATCTTCTAAAACATCATGCAGAAGTGATGCGGATATCGTAGAGGCATCTAAGCCATAATCAAACAAAATGGTTGCCACTGCAATTGGATGAACAATGTATGGCCTACCATTTTCTCGGGTCTGTCCTGAATGTTTTAAAATAGCAAAATCTAATGCTTTAAAAATAAGTTCACGTTCTTTTTCAGACCCAACCTGTGAAATTACAAGTTTTTTAAACTCTTCAATTTCAGGAATTTTATCTTCCATAATTTATATATCCCCCATTGTCTGAAGCTTTTTCATAAATACAGAGTTCGACAATTCACACTTTTTTGTTTTCACCTTATGTGATAATTCAAATCCGCCATCTTCTTCGTTTAAGTCTACAAATCCAAGTTCAACTGAAACAAGAACACAAAGTGCAAGCTGTGTCAAGTTAAGTGCCTTATCATAATTCAATTTAGTTACAACATCAATTAAGTCATTACCAAGAGATGGCATTCTTGTCATCATTCGTTTGTAATTAATTGCGAATTGCTCTCTTGTATAATCCAATTTGGGAAATGTTATTTTTTTATTTTTTACATAACAATTAGTCCCAATTAAATAATTAAACTCACTTTTGTCGTAGTAACCATCTACAAAAACCAAATTTTTGTACATAAAGAAATCATTATAATTAATTATTTGATTTGGATTATAAAGAATAAATGTTTCACCACTAATTTGCGGATATGGTAATACTTTGATGTTGTATTCGACCGAAAGTTTGCAAGCGGTATTAAAATCATCAGTAATAACAATGGTACCAAACTTTTTGTCAATTATATCCTTCAATTGTTCTTCTTGCTCAAACATAATTGCTTTCTCTTTGCTTTCAAGGTTGATTGAAGAAAATTGACGATACATATACTTTATTAAAGAATGTGTTGTATTGTCACAATTATCTATTCCGCCAACTAAGGTCTTTAATATTGCTTTTGCCCTTGGAGTTTTACCATAGGTATCTTTTTCAAGTGTAATCACCATGTGTTTTAAAGATGGCTTAACAAAATATGCACGATATTTATTCCCAAAAAATGTTATTATTTCTTTTTTTGATGGAGTTATAATTCGATAATGTTTATAGCTCTTCATTGGTACATAGTCGGCATTTTCTAACTTCAGCAAAAATTGAGGTCTTGGATTTTTAAATCCAAAAGGTTCAAGCTTATCTATTGAATCAACAAAATCCATACAAATGTGTCTTTCTGTTATTTCAGCATCATAATCAACATTTGTGCCATAATTAAAGTCTTTAAACATTATAGAGATTTCATTAAGTACAATTTCCTTAAACTGATCATAGTTGTCAGGTGATATTGTAAGTCCGCCAGCAAGAGAGTGCCCACCGACATCTATCAACAAATCCCTATGCCTATCTAAAATTTCAAAAATATTTATGCCTTCAACACTTCTTATAGATGCTTTTAGCATACCATTTTCATCTTGGCTGAAAACAAATACTGGTCTATTATATTGACTACACAGTTTACTAGCAATAATGCCAATCAGACCCAAATTTATAGAATGTTCTTTAATAAATATTGCTGGAGTAGTATTAAAGTCTATGTCTATTAATTCGCTAGACACAACTTTTTCAATTCTTGCCGATTCATTCAACCTTTCGTTATTGTCATTTTCAATTAAGTTAAATAGCTCTTCAATTCTCTGTTTGTCATTGCAGATTAAAAATTCAAAGCATTTATACGCACTATCCATTCTTCCACTTGCATTAAGTCTTGGAACAATCTTAAAAGCCACATCGGTAGAAGTTAAGGTGTCAATTTTTAACCTGCGTTTTAGCTCAGCTATGCTTGGTCTTATATTGTCCCCATTCATTTGTTTAAGTCCTAAAACGGAAATAATTCTATTTTCGCCGACAAGCGGAACAATATCTCCAATTGTAGAAATCGCACAAATATCTACATACTTTAAGGCTTCATTTAGACCACTATGTGCAGAAATTAATTTAAATGCAACTCCTGCACCACTTAGTCCATCAAACTGATAACGTTGATTTGATAATTTTGGATCAATAACTATGCAGTCAGGAAGTTCTTGTGGTGGCTCGTGATGGTCGGTTACAATACAATCTATACCAAGGTCTAGAAGAAGTTCTATTTCTTTTTTTGCAGATATACCAGTATCTACGGTAATCACAAGGTCGGGAGCATATTCTTCAGCAATTTGTTCAACAGTGGTCTCGCTTAGACCATAGCCATCAGTATGCCTGTTAGGAATAAATGCAAAACAGTTAACACCTTTACTTTTTAAAAATAAATAAAGTATGCTGACAGAACAAACTCCGTCAGCATCATAATCTCCATAAATAAGAATGGTCTCTTTATTTAATATTGCATTATTAATTCTATCCACCGCTTCTTGCATACCAGATAAATCAAATGGGTTTAAAAAATCATTTAATGATGGATTTAAAAACTTTGTTATCTCTTCATCGGTAGTAATACCACGCTTGCTTAGAATTTCTTTAATTAATTCATTATACAACATTTAATTAATTTGCCTTTTTTAAATTAGATGCTTTTTTATTTTCACCATCTTTTTTGTTTTTATTTCTAGACATTATGTTTTTAATCTTGTCATTTTCAGCAGTTAGCATTGTTAAATAAAAACTTCCTCCCATTAAAATAGCACTAAATGCACCTGAAACAAGACAAATTATTCCACTTAGTCCAACAAAAATTAAGGTACGATTAAAAGTTAAAATAAGTGCAACAAATGCAATAAAGGCTATTAACGCAGGAATTTTAATTGTCCAAACACTTTCATTAATAGCATCATTGAATAGTGTTTGATAGTCTTCCTTTTCACCTAAATGACTTTTCTTTTTAGCAAACATAACCGAGGAATAATACATAAATACAACTACCGATAAAATTGCACTAATAGCAATAATTCCTATAGATGCAACAGATAGCACACTTCTTGTAAACGCAAAAATTGATAAGCTAACTAAAATTGAAGATGCAGTTACAATTGTTAGAGATAATCCATAAAATAGGTTTCTTCTTATTAATCCAAACAAAAACAACGCAACCAAACATATTCCTAGTGGCAACAACAATTTAACCGCAGAAGAACTCATGAACGTTTTTCCTATTGGATCAACGCTTACATATTTTGTATTTTCCTCAAATTCAAATGTCTTAATTATTTCTTGCTTAATTATTTCTGCATTTGCTTCTGAGTTTCCTTTATATCTTATCACTAAAGTCTGTAGATAAGACTTATCTCCTACCCTTGCATCAGAAACGGTATAGCCGTGATTTTTTAGTATCTGAGTAGTTCCTTCAAGATAAGAATTCATTTGTTCTGGGTCTTGGAAGTCAATGTTTATTTCATAATATCCACCAAACTCAAATGATTTATTAAAACCAAAAAATCCGATAAATATTGCACCAAGAGCAACTATAGTAATTAAAACAGTAAGTGTAAATTTAAGTAATTTGTTTGGAGTTGCAAAAAGATTATAATTTTTCATTAGTTCTCCTCCTTTCTTGGCTTTAATGCATAACGTTTAGGATTTTGTGTGAATGAATGATAACAATAAATAAGCAATGGCAAAAGCAATAAAATGCTAAGTGCATTAATAACCGATGTAATGATAAGAATTGAACCAAAACAAACGAAGTCAATTTTGCCTGCAAAACAAATACTTAAACCGCAAATTGCAATAGCTAAAACTAAGTCAACTACAATTGGAACGATCTTTTTATAGGCATCTTCAAAAGATGTCTCAATAGATTTTCCCAGACTATAATCTTCTTTAAATTTGCCCATAAGTAAATTAAACATAGTAAAATTAAAACACATTCCTGCACCAAGTGCAATAAAACCAGGTACACTTAATTCAATCCAAGGCATAGCCTGAATTAAAAATAGCTCAGTAAATGTTGCAATACTAGTTGCGACAAAATACAATAGACCAATAACACGATATTTTATTATTGCAATTACAAATAATGCAAGAGTTATTATTGCTAATATGCAAACTGAAATTATTAAAGTTATATTGCTAGTATAAACAAACGACTTTGTTGTATTGTTCATATTTGCAACATCATCAATACCAGTGGTTTCCATATAAGTACAAACATAACTATCTGCATCTAGATTCAAAGGAATTGTTCCTGCTAAAAATGCATTATAATACATGTCTTGATATTCAGTACTTGCAAACCACAAGTTCATACTACTTGCAACGGTAGAAATGTTTACATCATAAGAATTGTTTGAACTATTAGGAAATTTTTCACCATTACGATACATATAAATAGTCTTGCCATTTAATGAATTATATAATGTTTTACCCTCATCATTAAATTCAATTTCTACACCATAGTAACCTTTATAAGATGTTTTACTAATGTTTTTAATATGCTTCCAACCATCAATAACAACTAGTGTCTCGTCATCTTCAATAGTTTTAGAATAATCATCAACACTTCTTAGTTCAAATTTTCCTTTGCATAATTCACTAAGTAAACTTTCAATTTGCTCAGAATCAGTTGCAACTACGGGTTGACTAACTTCAATTTTAAGTTTGTCGCCAAGTGTGTAAACATTTGCCGACTTAAAGCCATTATTATTTAACACATTACCAATTTGTGTAATGGCCTTAGATAAATTTGTTTCTTCATTTTCTGAATAACTATATGTTGCAGTGATTGTATCGTTACAATCATTAGACAAAGACATTGCTCCCATAAAAGATTCAAAATCTTTACTTCCCACTTCAAACTTTGTAAAAGAGAACACAGCCCCTAATACAAAAACTAGGCCAAATACAACAAATAGTATAATAGATTTTGCTTTGCTAAAATTTTTCATTTTTGCCACCTTAAGAATTTGTACATTTAATTATATATCTAATTTATAATTAAGGTCAAGTTTTATTTACTTTTAATTTTCACCAAAACTAGCCTGTTTAATCTTGCTAGTTATTTCTTCAAGAACATCTGGATTATTTGCAAGATAATTTCTTGCATTTTCTCTGCCTTGACCAATTTTGTTGCCATTGTAAGCAAACCACGAACCGCTTTTTTCAATTATACCCATATCCGATGCAATATCCAAAACCGAACCTTCTTTGCTTATACCTGCTCCATAAATTATGTCAAATTCAGCAGTTTTAAATGGAGGTGCAAGTTTATTTTTAACGACTTTTATTCTAGTCCTATTACCAACACTATCTGAGCCATCTTTAATTGTATCAACTTTTCTTACATCTAATCGTATGCTAGCGTAAAATTTAAGTGCCTTACCTCCAGGAGTAGTTTCTGGAGAACCAAACATAACACCAACTTTTTCTCTTAATTGGTTAATAAAAATTACACAAGTTTTGGTCTTATTTGTTATGCCAGCAAGTTTTCTAAGTGCTTGCGACATTAATCTTGCTTGAAGGCCAATATGGTTATCACCCATTTCACCATCAATTTCTGCCTTAGGAGTAAGTGCTGCTACAGAGTCGACAACAATTACATCAAGCGCCCCAGACCTAACTAGGGTATCGGCAATTTCAAGACCCTGTTCACCATTGTCTGGTTGCGATACATACAAATTTTGCAAATCAACACCAAGTCTACTTGCATATGTTGGATCAAGTGCGTGCTCAGCATCAATAAACGCTGCGGTGCCACCCATCTTTTGTGCTTCTGCAATAATATGTAGCGCTACCGTTGTTTTACCAGAAGATTCTGGACCATAAATTTCTACTATTCTTCCACGAGGAATTCCACCAATTCCAAGAGCCATATCTAGAGCCATACAACCAGTAGGAATAACTTCTACTTGGGTTGAATAGTTATCCCCGAGTCGCATAATTGAACCTTTGCCATGTTGCTTTTCAATTTGAGCATATTGTAAAGCAAGTTCTTCTTCATTTATTGCTTTAAAAAGCTCAATGACATGATGAATAATATTTTCTGTTTCAATATTATATTCGATAGATAGAGGTAAATGTTTTTGAATCATATTTTTTAATTCTTGTAAGTTATTTTGTTTATAAAGACATGAAAAATAAGCATCCATAATTTCATAATCATAAGGGTAACGTTCAAGTAATTCTTGAAAATATGAAATTCCTTGATCATTATCTTGATAAAAATAAGATAAAGCTAAGTTTTTATAAAAAGGGCAAAGATATTTATCATCTTTAAAATAATTCATAAAGTCTTGATGAAATTCTATACTTTCTTGGTATTTCTTTTCTTGAATAAAGTGATCGTCTGCCGCTACTTGGTTTTCGTCTTTGAGGTCATTATGATCACCCGGCTTGGTCGCATAGTGACGGGTTGTTTTCATCCAAGTAGGTGGACTCCAAGGACAAGCCCATAATTTCATGT
>CAJJIV010000045.1 GCA_905187655.1 uncultured Eubacteriales bacterium
AAAAGAAAAATTCTTAACAAATATTGATACAAAATAAAAAAAATTATGTTATACTTATTTTATAAAAGGTAGGGATATTGTTATGAAGAGTAAGAGATTTAAAACTAAACATAAATTTTTCGCTATTATTTTAGCATTTTGTTTTATAATTCCAACATTACTTACAGGCTGTAGTTTTGGTGGAAATCCTGATAATGGAGATAATCCACCTGAACAATCAAGTCCAACATTAACAATTGGAACTGATAGTCAATTAGTTTATAGCGAAGCAAATAGTCGCTATGAAATTTCTCTTTATGCAGGAGCAACTTATACTCTTGATGTAAATCTTGGGGATTATACAGGTGATGAGTATAGTATTGTTTACTCTTGGAATTCTAGTGGAAATAATTATGCAAGTATTGAAAACAAAGTTATTTCCATTAAATCAAATGCTCCAACTTATGTCAACCCACAACTTACTATAAAGTTACAAAAAAATGGCTCTACAAGTGCAATAGATACAAAGAAAATTTATATTACAATATATGAACTAACAGCTGAACTTACATCATTTGAAGAAACCCTTTCAGTTGAATATGTAAATGCTTTGAATTTAGATTTTAGAATTAAAATTCCTATGGCTGGTAAGTTTTATAAGCTTCCATCAGTTGACATTACAAATATAATCGGAAACTATGATATATCCTATGAAATAGATGATGAAGACAAAGATAAACTAAATTTGAGAGTTACTGATGATGCCAACTATATTATGGCAGTAGCAGACCCAAGCATTGCAAGTAATTCAAGAAAACTGAATATCAATGTTTACGACACAGATGGAACAGAAATTAAAAAATATAGCTGTTCAGTTGAACAAACATACGAAGACCCTGATATTTTCCAAGTTTATTATGGAAATAACAAAGAACAAATAAAGAATAACGAAACACTATATATTGAAAAAACAGAACTCGAAACACCTATTGTATTGCATTATAATGGCAATAAATTGAGTCCACTAAATGGTGGAATAACAATTATATCAAATAATGAAAATGTTGTAACAATCGCCTCAGGAACAACAATTTATGGCGATTACGAAAAGAAATTAGAAGTGGTTGATGAAGGCTCAACTACTGTAAGGTTTGAGTATGATGGTAAAGAAATTACAATCAATGTAGTTGTATATAATGGAAAGGAACTTGAAGGACTTTCTGTTCCAATGGGAGCTGATGCTTTTAAAATTGTTGACAACAATGTTTATGTAAATGGTAAAATATATGCACTATTTAGTGTTGGAAACCCAGAAGCAATAAATGGAAACGATGACCTTTCTATATCTATTCACGACACAGCAAATGCAAATATCAAGAGAGTTACTATATCTTATGAATATAAAGGAAGAACTAAAACACTTGACTTTGATGTTGAAGTTGAAAAAAGTGGTTTAGAAAAAACTGAATTAACACAAAATTATAGAAAATATTGGAATAATAATGGTTATGTAACAACACCATACGAAGGCGAAGCAAAAGTTTTAGCAATCCCTGTTTGGTTTACCGACTCAAATAATTTTATCAACGCTTCAATTACTGACAGCAAAGGCAAGACTCAAAAAGAACAAATAATAGAAGATTTAACAACAGCTCTGTTTGGAAGTAATGATGAACTTGCTTGGAGAAGTTTGAGAACTTATTATGTAGAAGAATCATTTGGAAAATTAAATATATCAGGAAAGGTTTCTGATTGGTATGAAGTAAATAAAAAATCAACCGATTATGGCGACAAAGATGATGCTATTACAACACTTACTGAAAATGCAATAAATTGGTATTTTAATGAAACTGGCGAAGAAAGGTCTGACTATGATGCAAATAATGATGGCAAAATTGACCATATTATAATTTTCTATGGTTCAAACTATCATTGTTCTAGAAATGGAAACTCAGTAGATAGTGCTTGGTGTAGAAGAACTAAAAACTCATCAGAAAGTTATTTGTCAAATTTTAGTTGGATTTCTGCATTAAACATTTATGGATTATCAGGACTATCTGCTAATACTTATAATCAACTTGAAAAAAATGATTTATCAACAATTCACGGACTTGATGCAAGAACAATAATTCACGAATTTGCTCACGCAATAGGCATTGAAGATGTATATGACACATCAATGAAAAATGAGCCATCAGGGGCATTTACTATGGAGTCAGGCGACTTCGGTGGACACGACCCATACAATATGATGGCAATGGGTTGGGCAACCCCTTATGTGTTTGATAGCAGTGATACCACTCTTTCTAATGAAATAACTATAACAATAAATGATTTCCAATCTAGTGGAGATATTATACTTTTGACACCACAATGGAATAGCACAAATCAAATATTTGATGAATATATTCTACTTGAATTATATACTCCAACAGGATTAAATAGTTATGAAGCGAAAGAATATGGAGCTAATTGCGCAGGAATTAGAGTGTGGCATATAAATGCAAATATAGATAGTTCTACAAATAATCATTTCAATACTAACAACTCTAATGATGGCAATTACGACCTTGTTCACTTTATTAGAAATGATGAAGACATTGAATATAAATCACTTTCTTCTTTAAAAGATGAATACTTGTTTGTTGAAGGAGACACTTTTGATATGGAAACATTCAAATCTCAATTCTACAATGCAGATGGCAAACTTGATAATGGCACATCACTTGGTTGGAGTTTTGAAATAACAAATATAACTACTGATGCAAGTGGTAATGCAACAGCAACAATCAAACTTGTTAAAACTGCATAATAAGAAAAATGACTTAACATTGGTTAAGTCATTTTTACTTTATTGATTTAAGGGTTCTTTTTTAAGTTGCTTTTTAGGGGTGCAGAACAGATTGGGTCATTTTATTTTGCTTTACTATTGACTTATTATTAGCATTGTGATAAAATATTACCAAATATATGGGGGACAAAATAATGGAAAATAGAGTATATTTAGATTATGCTGCCACAACGCCTTTAAACACCGAAGTATATAAAGAAATGCTTAGGTGTTTTTCTGGTTGCAACGGAAATAGTAGCAGTTTGCATTCTTTTGGCAGGGAGGCATCTGGCGAGTTAGAAAATGCTCGTGCAACCATAGCAAAGACAATTAATGCTAAGCCTAATGAAATTTACTTCACTTCATGTGGAACCGAGTCTAACAACTGGGCAATTTTTGGTCTTGCAAGAGCAAATAAAAACAAAGGTAACCACATTATTGTTTCAGCAATTGAACATCATTCTATTTTAGAAAGTTGCAAACAGCTTGAGAAAGAAGGATTTGAAATTTCATACATACCAATCACCAAAGAAGGAATAATTAATTACAAAGAACTTGTAAAATTAATTAGACCAGAAACTATCTTAATTTCGGTTATGACAGTTAATAACGAACTTGGTACAATTCAGCCTATTAAAGCAATTGGCCAACTTGCTAAAAGTTATAATATCTTATTTCATACCGATGCAGTTCAGGCTCTAGGTTCAATTAAACTAGACGTAGAGAATATGGGGATTGATGCACTTAGCATATCTGCGCACAAGATATATGGACCAAAAGGCATTGCATGCCTATACATTAAAAATGGGACTAAAATTGACAAATTAATTTACGGCGGTGAGCAAGAAAGAGGTATGCGTGCAGGTACGGTTAATGTACCAGCATGCGTTGGTTTTGCAAAAGCGTGTGAGCTAAATTATAACAACTTTGATTCTCATAACAAGCACTTGGCTAACATTAAAAAATACTTTGAAAAACAGTTGGCTAGCAAGATTAAAAATGTACAGGCAAATGGAAAACTTGCAAAAACTGTAAATAATATAATTAGCATAGACTTTAGAAATATAGATGGCGAAGCAGTTTTGATGCTTTTGGACTTGGCAGGAATAGCAGTATCTACAGGTTCTGCTTGCGTTGCGGGAGTTGCGGGTGGTTCTCATGTCATTTCTGCCCTAGATAAAAAGAGAGTTAAATCTTCGGTTAGATTTTCATTTAGTTATTTAACTACCCATGAAGAAATAGATTATACAATAGAACAATTATCTAAAATTGTAACAAATCTTCGTCAATTATCTCCAGTTAAGGCAAAGAGGGAGGTAAAATAGTATGGCAAAATATTCCAGTGAATTACTACAAACCTTTTTCTTTACCGAATATGCAGGTTCAATTAAAAATGCATCAATAATTGGAAAGTTTGAAAATAAAGAGTGTGCAGATATAGTTAAAATTTATGCAACAATAACTAATAATAAAATTGAAAAATGCACTTTTCAAGCAATGGGTTCAGTGGTTGTTTTTGCAACAATGTCTGCGATTTGTAAACTTGCAACAAATAAAACACTTGAAGATGCCTACAAAATTTCTGAAAAAGAGATTATAAGGGAACTTGGAGAACTAAACAAACAAAATTTTTCGGTAGTTGTTTTTGCTTTACAGTCATTTAAACAAACTTTGGCTAACTTTCAAAAGAAATTTAAAGATGGTAAGGTTGAAAATAAAGCAAATCAAGCCACTAAGTTATCTAAACCGGCAAAAGGCATAATTAAGTTTGAGAGTGGTTCATCTAGTTTTATAAATGTAAATATAAACGAAAATAAAAAAACAGAAATCGCGACAGGGAATACAAATTCAAAGGAATCTTTACACGAAGATCAACAAGAAAACGTCGCTGTTGTAACGGAAGAGAATAAAGAAGAACGAAGCAAAAGTTTAAAACAAAATAAATCTACCAAAACAAGTCAGGCGGATAATAAAAATAACAAAAAGAAATTAGATGCAAATCCAAACACAGTTACAACAACTAAGTCAGTAACAACAACTAAAAAGAGAATGGTAAAAGTTGATTCTATCAATTCCAATAATGAACAATCATATAATAGAACGAAACAAGAATCAGATGGCGTTGAAGATTCAGAGCTGTTAATTAAACCAGTTTCATCAAAGAAAAAAAGAATATCTGTTCCTAAAAAAGAAACGCCAAAAGCCATTGAAGTTAGAGTGGTTGAAGGCAAAGAGCAACCTACATCTAATTCAGTGACAACAAAAACAACTACAACAAAGGTTGTTACAAAAAGACATCAAATTAGTAATAATACTGATTCAAAAAGTTCTGCCATAAATGCAAACAACTCTAGTAAGGACAATCTAATTTTAAGCGCAAAAGATTTTCGTGAAATACAAAATCCAGAAAATAGCGACGAGAATGATGAACTTGATACAATAACAGCAAAATTATCAAATGCTATTTCAGAATTAAATTTTAAGTTTGATGATACAGATAATAATTAAAATTTTAAAATAAAGGGTTAATTTAGCCCTTTATTTTTTATCTCAGAAATGTTATACAATACAAATTTAATGCCATAAATATAACAATATCTGTATAATTTGTCGAAAAGTGCAGAAAATATTACTAATAACGAACAAAGGGGGTAAGAATATGAAAAACACAATTGGTTGTTGCATTTTTTGTTTAGGTGCTGGTTTTGTTGCTGGTGCTATGCTAACTGCAAATAACAATAATGTTAGAAAATGGTTTTCCTCTAGCACTCAAAAAATAAACGATGCTTGCGCAGAGATAATGCAAAAAGTTGATTCATCGCTTGGCGGTTGTAATTGTGGTCAGTCAAACACAAGTCAAAGCTCTTCCGCTTCAGCCGATAAAAAAGAAGATGAGTCAGGTAAGAAGTCTAAAAAATCCAACTAATTCGTTATTAAAAATAGAAAATAGTTCATTAAAAATAGTGGACTATTTTCTTTTTTTGTGTTAAATTTATTCAAGGAGATTTGTTGGTAAATGAGAATAATGGCACTAGATATTGGAAAAGTAAGAATTGGTATCGCACAAAGCGATGAAATGCAGATTATTGCATCTCCACTTATGGTATACACTCGAACAAAAAGCATAAACAATGATGCCAAATATATTGCGACTTTAATGTCTGAAAATAGCGTTGGTAAACTTGTCGTTGGCTTGCCATTAAAACTAGATGGTAGTGCGGGTGATAGTGTAGATATGGTAAACGAATTTATTGACAAACTTAAAAAATTTACTAATACCGAAATAATTTTGCAAGATGAACGGCTATCTACTGTGTCTGCACAGCGAATTTTACTAGAAGGAAATGTTCGTCGTGATAAACGCAAAAATGTTGTAGATAAAATTGCTGCAACTATTATATTACAAAATTATTTAGACAAAAATTATAAAAAATAAGGAGCATAAAATGGCAGAACAAAAAGGATTAAAGGGCAATGTGCCAGACAGTATTAAACATATGACAGAAGATGATGATGACATTGTGACCCTAATTAGTGAAGATGGAGAAGAAGTTGATTTTGTTGAAATTGCAGGTATTGCATACCGAGGCAATTTTTATGCAGTCCTTCAACCTGTAGAATTACTTGAAGGCATGACAGATGAAGAAGCTTTAGTTTTTAAGGTTACAAAAGGTGAAAATGGTGAAGATAATTTTGAAATAGAAATAGATGAAACTATAATTAATGCAGTCTATGAGGAATATCTTAAATTGCTTGCAGACTTGCCAAAATAATTTTAAAATTAATTAGAAAAAATATTGCAATTACAAAATAGATATGTTAAAATATCTACGCTTAAAAAATACACACTAGGTTTGATTTTTGTGTTGTTGCTTTACTGTAATCTAAGTAAAGTTGCATAAAAAGAAGAGAGCCTAGGAGGAAAAAACAAGGAGGAAAATAGTATGTCAGTAGTATCAATGAAACAACTACTAGAAGCAGGTGTTCACTTTGGTCATCCAACCCATAAGTGGAATCCTAAAATGAAAAAGTATATTTTTACAGCAAGGAATAATATTTATATTCTTAATCTTGAACAAACAGTTGAACAAATAGACAAAGCATATGCATTTGTTAAAAAGACCGTTGAAGAAGGTAAATCTATACTATTTGTTGGAACAAAAAAGCAGGCTAAAGATGCTATCATAGAAGAAGCACAAAGATGTGGTCAATTTTATGTTGGAAGTCGTTGGTTAGGTGGTACCTTAACAAACTTTAAAACAATTAGAACCAGAATTGAAAGACTTAACAAGTTAAATCAAATGGAAAAAACTGGAGAGTTTGATTTATTACCTAAGAAAGAAGTATTAAAATTAAAGGCCGAAAGAGACAAACTTGAAGAAAATCTTGGCGGTATCAAAGATATGAGAACTTTGCCAGGTGCACTTTTTGTCGTTGACCCTAACAAAGAATATATTGCCGTAAGAGAAGCACGTTCATTACACATTCCTATTGTTGGCTTAGTAGACACAAATTGCGATCCAGATGCAGTTGATTACGTAATCCCTGGTAACGATGATGCAATAAGAGCCGTTAAGCTAATTGCTGGTGCAATGGCTTATGCTGTCATTGAAGCAAAAGAAGGTGAAGAGGGCTTAGCAAGAATTAAAGAAGCAGACCAAAAAGCCGAAGAAGAAGCAAATGCAAAACTAGAAACTGAAAAGCAAACTGAAACTACAGTATCAGAAACTAAGGAAGAAGTTAAAGAAGAAAAAAATGTAGTTGAAGAAAAGACAGTTGAAGAAGAACCAAAGAAAAAGACAACCAGAAAGAAAGCAGAACCAAAAACCGAAGAATAATTTAATTAATAGGAGAAAATTTATGTTTACTGCACAAGATGTTAAGTCATTAAGAGAAAAGACCGGTGTTGGTATGATGGATTGCAAAAAAGCATTAACTGAAACCAATGGCGATATGGAAAAGGCTATTGAATACCTAAGAGAAAAAGGTATGTCTGCTGCCGCTAAGAAAGCTGGAAGAATTGCTGCTGAAGGTATTGTTACTTCTTATATTCATTCAAATGGTAAAATTGGTGTTTTACTAGAAGTAAATTGTGAAACAGACTTTGTCGCAAAAAATGAAGCATTTGTTGATTTCTGTCATGACATTGCAATGCAAATAGCAGCTGCAAAACCAGAAGTTGTAAGAATTGAAGATTTAAGTGAAGAAGCCGTTAACAAAGAGAGAGAAATATACAAAGCACAAGTGCTAAACGAAGGCAAACCAGAAGCAGTTGCTGACAAAATTGTTGAAGGCAAAATAAAGAAATACTATAAAGATGTTGTTTTAATGGAACAAGATTTTGTTAAAGACAGCACAAAAACAATTAGTCAATTACTAAATGAAACTGTACTAAAAACTGGCGAAAAAATAACCATAAGAAGATTTACTCGTTATGAAATGGGTGAAGGTCTAGAAAAGAGAAAAGATAATTTTGCTGAAGAAGTTATGGCTCAAACAGAAACGAAAAAAGATTAATAGACAAAATTTTTAAATTGGGCATTGTTAATTCAAT
>CAJJIV010000046.1 GCA_905187655.1 uncultured Eubacteriales bacterium
TATATGCAAATTGGGTTTTACAAATTTTTGTGCAATTTTTATTTGTTTTTTTAATTAAAATTTGATTAAAACTTTTTCAAAACTAATTCAAAACTGATTCAAAACTTGTTGAATTTTTACGACATTTTTGAATACCTCTCAGTTGTCCATTTTGGTCAAAATGCACAAAAGCAAAGCCAAATCGTGGCATTTTTTAGTCGATTTATCATTAAAAGTCGTTCAAACGTGGTGTAAAATGCAGTTAAATTTTAATTTAAAAATAGCCAATTATTATGGCAAACAACGCACAACTTTTGATAAAAAAACCATAATTATTTTAAAAAATACAAACGGTAGATAAACCCCAAAACTGGTTTATCTACCGCAGTTTTACACATAAAAATTCTAACCAAACATTAACGCAATTTGTGTGGCAGATTTTTTTATCGTATTTTTGCTTTTATTTTCAAAAACATATGCGTTGTTCCCTACACACAAAACAAAGTGTTGACCCCAAAGACCAAACTCTTTTACCGAAAAACTTGTATTGCTTAGTTTGTCTACATTAGTAATCTTTGCAAGCTCCCTGCCTTCTATATTGTAAATTGTGTAGTCATATTTCTCACCATTTAAAGTTTCAACACAAATTAATTTTGGAACTTCTTGACCGCTTAATGAATCTACTTTGCAGATAAAATTAATTGAAGAACAAATAACATCACCATAGTATAAAGTTGTTTCGCTGGTCAAATTATTTTTAACGCTTTTGCCAATTAAAGTTTCAGCTCCAGTTTTCTCATTCACTCGGTAATATTCAGTTGTAGTTGTATTTGCATTTGCATCTTCAACATTTTTGCTTGCAACGTAATACCCATTTGCATATGCTTCTACGTTGTTGTAATCATAATTGGTTAATAACTTACCATTTAGGTCAACTAACGCAAACCTTTCTAGTTCAGAATCTCCAATCATAAAACTTTTGCTTCCAAGAACAAAGTATGAAAGCGAAGCTGTATCTATTTTAACAATTAATTTGCCATTTTTATCTGAAATAGAGTAAGAATATTCAGGAGTAAAACTGCCTCCACCACTTAACTCAAGCGAAATATCTAATGAAAAATAACGATTACTATTAATTTTTATTGAAAAACAGTGTGCAAGAGAAGTTGGTTCATACTTAAAATCTTCATTAACATATGCTAAGGTATAACCACCCAAAATGTGGTCTTTGATTTCATTGCCAGTTACAAGTGCTTGATCATCATGTGATGCAAACATAAGGCCAGAATTGCTTAAAACAAAATTGGTTTTAAGTTCAGTCTTTTTGCCTGTTAAAAGATTATATGCATAAGTTTTAACCAAATAGCATCCGGTTGAATCACTATAGGTATAATTTTCATAATTGGCAGATATCTCTTCTTTGGTCTGTACTATTAATGTTGTGTCTACAAGGCAAGTTCCTGAAGCAGTGTTAAGTTCACTTATTGTGTAATCGGCAACCTGCTTGCCATCTTTAATGCGATACAATTTAATATGATTTGAACTGTCAATTGTTGCACTATAATTAATAAGTTTTTCAGCAAGCTTATAGCTAATTGATTCCCCAAGTGCAGAAGAACTATTAAACAAGGCAAGAATCGCACAGTCTCCCATGCCATATGTGTTGCCCTTTTCTAATTTAGATGAAAAGACAAGTGTTCTTTTGCCTTTGGAACTTACTGTAAATTGCTCATTCCACGTTCCGCTTCCATCACTAAGAGTCCAAATTTCATGATACTTATTTCCAAATTTATAATCCGTTAACTCAGCACTTTCGCTAAGGCCTTGGTAAATATAATTTCCGCCAACAATTTTAACTGAATAAGTTGTTTGCCCCTCATTGTTTGTAATTTTAATTTGAAGATAATCATTTTTGCTATCAGTTGTTTCAATTAAAGACATTTCTTCTACCAAATTATAATCCTCAACTATTGTGCCTTTTTGTACATTAAAAACACCATAATATGGTTCACTGTCAATTGTTTTAGTAACTATTACATTTCCTAAATCGCTAATTGGACCAGCAAATGTTGCACCATCAAGTGCAGAAGTAATATCCTTAAGCGAACTAATGTTATACTCATATTGACTCGCTACAGGATTTACTTTGTCCGCATCAATTCCACACCCGGATAAAATTAAGCATGCAGACAATGCAACTGTTGCAAGTGCAAAAATCTTTTTTTTCATAATTTCTCCTTATTTTTATTATATTTTTTGCTATTAAATAGTTGATTTAAAGTTATTTTTGTAAACATAAACTCTGTTATCTTCGGTGCCAACAACAATATTTTCATAATCTTCACCAAAATATTTCACCGATATGTTTGTGCTAGCACATTCTGATATGGTAACAACTATGTCGCCAAGAGCATTAAACAAGAAAATGTCATATTTGCCAGAAGAAGTTAAGTTGTATGCCATAAATAAAGTTTCAGGACAAGCATCTAATTCTCGGCTTGTTGAAAATGAATTAAATGATATTTTTGAATATTCAACATCTTTTACTGTTGTTTTAACAGGAGTTTTGCTTGCATCATACTTAATAGAAGCAATTTGATTTGTTTCTCCATTTTTTTCATTTAATGCAAAAATTTGCTCTTCACTTGTTCCATCGGCATTTTCAACTGTTTTTACGCAAGAGAAATAGCCGTTAGAATAAGTGTAAATATCATCAATATCAGTTGCTAAAACTTTTCCTGCAAAATTCATTATGTCGTAAACACCCCTAGCTTCATTGTATATTGCACAAGCATTATTTCCAATGTAAAAGTCAGCATATTGTACTGCGCTATCGTTTAATGGATCTCCCCATACTTGAACAGGAATATCAATAACAATATTCCCCTTGTTATCCAAAATGTGATAAACATCTAAATAGTCATTACTTTTTGCAACAATTGAATCATCGGGTTTAACATTTTTTAATAATGTGTTAGATTCTCCATATGCTAAACAATAATTTTTATTAAGCTTAATTATTTCTTCATACTTATATGGAACGGTTTTGACCTTAAAGTTTGTGTCAATTTCTAGTATTTGTACAGGAGTAACCTTCTTGTCTTCAATAAAGCAACCACGAGCATAAACTTTATCACCAATTATACAACTATCTCCGTAATTTTCGGTAATAAAATAATCTGTATCAAGTTCTTTAACTTTTCCATTTAATAAATTAATCGCAGTAGTAATAATAACCACTTTGCTTCCGCTAATTTCAGTGGTATATTCTGTTGCGTTATCTGCAACCATGCTTAATTGCTGAATTAATGCCCAATCACCAATAAACAAAGTAGAATATATACTTGATGTAAACAAATCAGTTAAATCTATTTCTGCAACTTTTTTACCTGACTTCATATTATAATAAACTATTTTGTTTCCTTCTTGTGAAGCGGTATATTTTGCAAATTTTTTTAAATTGTTGCTTTCAGCTTCTTCAAAGACACCAGCAAACATAGACACAAGACCAGGAACCTGCGACGCCTTATTTATATTGTCGCCTTTTGTGACTTTACTATTATACATAAGGGTACGTTTGCCTTTTGCGCTAACTTCAACTTGTTCATACCAACTTTCGGTCGCCGTTTCAAGTGCCCAAACTTCATAATACTTTTTGCCGTTCTTTGCACTTGCTTTTAGTTCAATTTTGTTAAGACCAGTATAAAATTCCGTTCCTCCAACAACTTTTGCTGAATAAATAGGTGTACCTTCTCCATTTCTTGTTTTAATTCTTATGTAGTCATTTGTGCCCACACTATCAAGAAATTCAATATCCTCAACCGTAACATATGGTTCAACCATGGTTCCAGAAATAAGATTGTAGACACCATACAGTGTTGTGCTCTCTTGCTGTTTTGTGACTATAATGTTGCCATTGTCGGTAATTTCGTTTAGCACACTAATAGTGCCACCTTCTAGCCCACCAGAAACTTCAGCAAAGGCAGTTAGGTTGTAGGTAGGAAGTTCACTAGTTGCATTTGCTGTTGATGATTTACAACCAGAAAGAATAATACTTGCACAAACAACCAAAGAAAGCATTGCTACTATTTTTTTCTTCATAAATTCCTCCTCTCTTTTAATTCTATACTTATGGTAATACATTTGGAACTCAGTTGTCAACAAATTTAATAACGTAGCACACATTACCGCTGTCAGCCTTCTTATGGCTAATTTTTACTTGGTTTATAAATTTAAAACCATTATATCTGCTATAAAATTTTTGCAAAATCAAACTAGCTTTGGCACAAATTTGATTTATATTGTGGCACGAAGTTAGTAATAATTAAATTAACAAAATTTTTAATTTTTTTGCAAATTGCCACACTTATGTATGGATTTACTGTACTTTTTAGTTGGTTTTTATTAAGTTTAATTCCCAAATTTTTGCTCTTTTGGCACAATTACTGTCTAAAAATAAACTCTGGCTGGCACAATTTGCACCAGCCAGAATAAATTTTTCTATTCCCAAACAAAATGTTATTTTTGCCATTATACGTTTTGGGTCTGTTTATGCTTTTGTTTTAAACAATTAATCCAATAAGGAATTAAGTAAATAAGTGCCACAATTATTGCAACCATCAAACACAAAACTATCTGATAAGGAATTTTGCCGAAACTAATGTTTGTAGGGTTTGTTACCATAAACATATAGTTCTCACCTTTAAAAATAAGGTTCATTATACAGCCATAAACAAGCAAACAAAATAAGAAAACATAAGTCTTCCACATATCTGAAAGTTTAAGTTCTGCCATGTTCCATAAAATCATATTAGAGCAACAAATAAACCCAAGCCCGTGTGTTAATGGGCTATTTAACATTCTTAGATTAAAAAATGAATGGTCTAAACCTTCAATTGGATAAACCAAGTAAATAAGACAACCAATTGCACCACAAACAGCACCAAAACTCATCATTGGCTTGTTGTTAAAAATAATTGATAAAATAACAACCCAAATCATCACTTGGCAAAAGTGTATAGGAAGAATGTCTTTAATAAGTTGCGCAGTGCTAAGTTGACCAAGGTCGGCATGGAACAATATTTTAGAAAATCTTGTAAAAATTTCACAAGTAATCATTAGCCATGCACAACCAATTAAAAAGTTGCGTTTAGTATCGTAATTTTTTTTCCGATATATAAAATAGATAGCAATGGTAAGCGCTATTACCGAAAACAAAATCAGCAGGTGCGTTGTTTTGTATAAATACTCACTACCATCACGATAAGTTACTCCAGATGCCGTAAACCATTTATAAAACTTTTCTCTAAACGACACAAACCAATCATTAAAGTTAAGCAATAAATTTTTCATCTATTTCCCTTTCCATAATTTAGTATAATAATACCCAAAGTATAACACAATATAACAAAAAGTCAAGGCGGTGCCATTAAAAAAACACCGCCATTTTGTTTGTCTAAACTTATCACTACTTTAATTTTAAAAGATATTAATTATTTTATTTAACCAGCACTTTTGTAAAATTTTAAACTATAATTAAATACAAAATACATTATTGCAGTAAACACAAGTGAAAACCACGGATATATTATTGGCCAAATTCCCACACTTTGCCCATATAGTAAATATTTTAACGGAATATAATTAAAGGTTGCATATGGCAAAATAAAACAGAGAAAAGCACAAAAGTAAATTTAGTAAAATAAAAGTAAAAAATTTACTAATAAATTTCTTAAATACATCTATTGGGTAATAGCATAGTTCCCTTGCCCCATAAGTTAACACATTAATAAATTCGGGTGTTTTAATAGTAAATATTGTAATTGCACATGAAAACATATAAACCCCAAAAAATACAACAATTCCTGCAACAACCATTTCAATTAAAACAATTACTTTAATAAAGGTCCACTGCACAGGAGCAACAAAACAAGAAATAATTAATAAGCATAGGCCAAAGAAAACCCTGCCGAGTTTCAATATTTCAATTTTATGCCCGCATAATTGCAATACAACATTTCGCGGTCTAAGTAATAGTGTGTCTAATGCGCCAGTTTTTACAAGTGAATCGAACTCATCAAAGCCTCTGAACATCATTTCACTAAAATAGAATGAAAAGGTCACAACCGAAAATGTTATCATTACTTCTGAAAAAGTGTAGCCTGCAATAGATGGAAATCTTAAAAACAAAAGATATACACTAAAAAAGGCAGCAACAGTGTTAAGAGTTTGCCCCAAAATTGCCATTATCGAAGAGCCTCGATAGATAAAACTCGTTTTCAGTTGGGTGCTAAGATATTTAAAATATAATTTCATACTTCTTAACCCCCTTGAACCACCAACTTTTTGCTCTTGTGGTTTAATGCAAGCCGTCCAAAAATAAACAAAAGAACAATCCATAGAATTTGAATTCCCATTTGAATGAGCCCTTCATTTATTGAAAAATCGCCTATGTATATTCTGAACGGAAGATCAGAAGCATATCTAAATGGCATAAAATTTAGTATTTTTTGCAAGACTTCCGGCATAAGAGGCACAGGTATAACCCCACCTGAAAGTAAAGTACACACAGATACAACAAGTGCAAATACGCCTTTTGCATCAAGTGTATATAAAATTGCAATATATGCAAACATTTTTATTTCCGATATTAGTACTAGTCCTAGTAGTAGCGAAATTAAAAATAGCAAAAACGCTCCAAGACTTATTGGCAAACTTAGTTTATAAGTAGATGGAAGCAATAAGCTTACCACAATTATCGGTAAGCACCTAAGCGATGCCATAGATGCCGAACGTGATATATTCTCATAAAGCCAATAATCATACAAGTTAATTGGCTTTAATAGTTGGTAGCATACATCTCCATTTAAAATTTTATTTGTTATTTTAAAGCGATTTGCATCGCTGTAACAAAATATTGCAAAAAATGCCTGTTGAAGCCACAGGTAACTTGATGTTTGGTATATATCAAACTTTTGTGGTATGCCAGATTCAAAAAATGCGTTATATAAAATGATGTACAAAAATCCAAACGCAAACTGACAAATTATACCTGAAACAAATGCCATTTTATAATGCATTTCTTCTAGCATATTAATCTTTAAAATTTTCCTAAAAGTTCTCATACATTATACTCCTTGTATAAATGGAATATAATTTCTTCTAGGTTAAGATGATTTACATTAATATCTTTAACTGGATATTTGGCATAGATAATTTTTGTAAAATCTACGATGTTAAAATCTTTGTTTTCTATTGGTTTAAGTTTAACAAAACCAGGGTTTTGCTCTAAAATTTCGTAGCCGTCCACAGTAAACTCTGGACATTCGGAAAATAATTCTATATCAATTGTAATTTTATTTTTAAACTGATTTTTGATTTTAGTAAATGAGCCATCATATAGCAACTTGCCTTTGCCAATAAGAATTACACGGTTGGTTAGTGCTTCAATATCATTCATATCGTGAGTAGTTAAAATTACAGTTACACCCATTAATTTGTTAATGTTTTTAATCATATCTCTAACTATCAATTTACTTGTAGAATCTAGCCCTATTGTTGGTTCATCTAAAAACAAAACCTTTGGGCTGTGCAGAAGAGCACCCGCTAATTCACTTTTCATTCTTTGTCCAAGACTCATCTGTCTTGGTGGCACATTCAACAATTCAGTTAGTCCTAATATGTTGGTAAGTGATTTTAAATTGTCCTGATACATTTGGTTTGGTATCTTGTAAATTTCTTTAAGCAGTTCAAAACTATCTAAAATTGGTAAATCCCAAGATAAATTTGAACGCTGACCAAACACTGCACCAATGTGCTTTACATAATCTTTGCGCTGTTTATAAGGATTATATCCATTTACAACACAATCGCCAGAGGTTGGAGCAAGAATCCCACACATAATTTTAATTGTGGTGCTTTTACCAGCACCATTGGGACCTATGTAGCCAACAATTTCGCCATCATCAATTTTAAAAGATACATCATTTAAGGCGTCAATTACCTTATATTTTCGTTTGAAGAAACTTTTGAATGCACCTTTTAAACCTTTTTCTCTAATAGCAATTTTATATTGCTTAGAGATAGATTTTAGTTCTATCATTTTCCCCTCCTGTTAGATATGTAATTGTTAATTTAAAATGCTTTTACCTCCTTAAAAATTTAAACTAAACTTCTGATGGCTGACTCGACGGAGCGTAACGCTCCGGAGAACCTTCTGCTTATAAG
>CAJJIV010000047.1 GCA_905187655.1 uncultured Eubacteriales bacterium
TTATAATATTTATAAATAGTATATACTAAAATCTAACATTTAGTCAAATAGATAACCCCAATTGCAAAAACTTTTAAAAATAAAACCCACTAAAATATTAGTGGGTCTTTTAACCTGTAATTATTATTTATCTTGTAACAAATCCATCGGATTTATTGGTTCTTCATTGTCTAACAGTTCAAAATGAAGATGATTTCCAAGTTTGCTTTCAGTTCCCGCACTATCACTAGTAACTCCAATTACCTGACCACTAGTAACAGTGTCCCCTTCCTTAACAACAACATCACTAGAAAGAGATTTATAAACCGATTTATATTTCTCGTTATGTTTAATAACAACATAATTGCCTTCAAGAGAAGAATATCCAACCGTTTCTACAACTCCATTAGCAACGGCCATAACTTCTTCGTTGCCAACTGTAATATAATCAATGCCCTCATGAGTTGTCCAATGCTTTACGGCTTCATAATAAACTGCGGTATTGTTAGTAAAATCTACAATAGAAGTATAATTTTTAACTGGCACAATGATACTAAACACATCATCACTGCTAGCTTGTACTTGCCCGCCATTATCAACAATAGTTTCATTCATAGAAGTATCTATATCTTTGTTTGCTTGTAAATGATTATTTTTTACAACTGCAGTAATAACAAGTGCCACAACAAGCACAAGTGCGCACCCACTCACCAAAAGTGCATAGCTATTTCTTCTTACGAATAACTTAACCTTTTTCCAAAACGACAATTTTTCGCTCATAAAATTTGCTCCTTAAATTAAATTCATACCTAAATAATTACCCATTTATGGCATTTTATACCTGTAAAAGTGAAATTATTTGAAAATTATTGGAAAGCCTACTGTAATATTTTTATCATAATATACTACTTCAATATTTTTACCCTCTATTTCACAAAAAGGCACCCGCTTAGAGTACGCCGATAAAATTACAATACCATTTTGATATTTTCTATCCACAATAACCGCACCAAGTTTATCAACAAGCCTATTTACTTCAACCATAGAACCAGTCAACCTGGCCTTCACTCCAATTATATTCGCCCCCATAGAACCACTTAATATATAATCAGATATTACCGTAGAATTATTAACTTCACCCAAATCAATCGCATTCTCAAAATGCAACTTGGTGTGATTATCTAAAAAATAGGTATATTCTGCAACCGAACCAATGCCCTTAAGTGAAATATAGCAAAAACTTACGAACGCACAAAACCCAATTAACATACATATAAACACTTTTTTCATACTCCCCCTAAATAATTAAAAAAAACTGGTTACAAAAATTGTAACCAGTTAAAAACTTTTTTAAACTTAACTTTTTAAAACTTTATCTTTTTTTATTGTGCCAGCAATAAAGTCTCCAATTGTTTGAATAAATCCTTGCAAAATAACTACATAGTAACTTACAAGTCGCCAAATTAAAAATCCCCAAACTACAAAGTTGGAACCAATAGCCGATGTAAACAAGATAACGAAACTTATTTCCATCATGCCAGTTCCACCCGGCAACGGGATATATGCAGACGCCATATAACAAATGTAATATTTAGCCAAACACTCAATATAAAATCTCCAAACATCGGCAGATGATGCAAAAGTTATGTCACCAATTGCCAAACAAACCACAAAAGGAACACTTGCAAGTGCAATTATTTCTACCAATACCGTAAAAAGTGTAGACAACAAAAGCCAAATATGCTTTTTTAAATACCTAATAGAGTTTTGATATTCCGCAACCTGGTTCATAAATTTTTTATAACTTGTTCTATAATCTTTAATCAAGTGTAACTTATACCCAAGTTTAACAACATTTCTTGCAAGCGACCTACCTAGCGTTTTGCTACTTGCAATAATAAGCATAACGGCAAGATATAAACTATTAAAAATAACCCCAATATAAGCTAATATTTTTAATATGCCATACAAAATAGCCAAAAAACTATTTGGAGCTTCAATTTTAGGAACAACAAAAATAAACAAGATAAGCGAAAGCAAAATAGTAAGTAAATTTAAAATAGAGACCCTAATTATAGGAACACTTGTAGCAACTCCCGGAGATACATTTCTTTTTGCCATATACAAAATTTGTGCAGGTTGACCACCAGCACTAAGCGGTGTAATTGCTTCATAATATTTGCCGATTGAACTGGTTCGGTATGCAAGCCAAAACCTAAATTTACCAGTAGATGCCTTTAGAGTGGATGCAATAAACAACATATCAGCAATCATAACAATCACAAATAACAAAAGTGCATACCATAAATAATTAAGCCTATTACCTTGTACAGCAATAAGGTTGGCAATAGAAGCATCTTCAGCCGACCTAAACAGCGAACTTGCCAAAAGTGCAACTAAAGTAATGTTAATTACAAGCATAAGAATATTAATTACAATACTCTTTTTTCGCTTTTTAGGTGAAACTTTCTGTGCAACTTCCTCAAGTTTTTCTTTAACAACAACTTCGCTAATTATTTCTTCATTGTTTTTATCAACCGATTTAACTTCTTCTAAGTTAATATCATTTATAAGGTTGTAGTCAGAGTCTAATGAATGTGTATATTTATACGACTCAGTAGAAGGCGATGCAGAAGCCAGAGTAAACTTTTTTGTTTCCTCTGATTCGGGCTTTTTTAATTTAATATTGTTTTTACTTTGCTCTTCCACAACCCTTCACCCAACAATTATTATTAACATAAACAATTTTAACCTAATTTACTAATTAAAGTCAATTAAATAGGCAGAACAAATTGCTCTGCCCAAATACTTTAATCAACGGTTTTAAGTTCAATTAAAACCTTTTCTCCCGCTACTTCAATTTCCTTAGAAATGTCTGGATTTTCCACTTTTTCAAAAGTTATAGCTAAAACTTCTTGCATAAGCTTTGTTTTAAATACACTAAGCATTTTATTAACGTCTTCACTTAAAGAAGATACAAAAATATTAATTCTCTGTTCAATTTTAAAATTCGCTTCTTTCCTTAGAACCTGAGCCGACCTAACAACTTCTCTAAACAAACCTTCAAGCATCAGATTTTCATCAATCGTTGTATCAAGTACAACGGTAATTCCATTTTCACTTGCTATAACAAATTCTTGTTTTGGTTTTGAAGAAACAATAAATATATCTGGAGACAAGTTTTTAAATTCGCCAATATTAACCGCACCACTATTATAGCCTTCAACCGCTTTTTGCATTTCTTCTGCACTTGCATTGGTTAATAAAATTTTAAGTTTCTGAACATCACCTTTAAGCACCGCACCAGCCTTTTTAAAGTCTACCGACAACTGCGTGGTTGTAAACTTATCACTGCCTTCGGCATAATCTACTTCTTTAATATTAAGCTCTTCGGTTATTGTAGAATATAAATTATTAATTGCACTCTTTACAGTTTTATCACCAATGACATACATTAGTTTAAGAGGTTGTTTAACCTTAATTTGCTTTTCATTTCTAAGTCTTTGAGCAAGTGCAATAATTTGCCTTGAAACTTCTACATTTTTAGTTATTTCATTAAAATCTTCATTCATAATAACACTAGGAAAAGTTGCTAGAACAACCGAAACTGCTTCCTTAGGTTCAATCTCTCTTACAAGGTTTTGCCAAATATACTCTGTTAAGAATGGAATTATTGGATTCATTACTTGAGTTATCTTCTTAATTGAATAATATAGACACCAGTACGCAGTCATCTGGTCTTCATAATTTTCACTCTTCCAAAATCTCTTACGATTGCTTCTAATATAGAAATTAGAAATATCATCAACAAGTTTTTCAAAATCTTTTACAACCAAGTAGCACTTGTAATCAGCATAGTTTTTATCTGAATTTTTTACAAAATTATTTACACTTTCAATTAACCATTTATCGGTTACCTGCAAATTGTTTTTGTTAAGCTTGTAGCCTGCAATATTTGGGTTGTCAATACAAGCATATGTATTAAAAAAGGTATAAATATTCCAGAAAGAAATCATCTTACGCCTTGCATCATCGGTAAGTGTTTCACCAAAACGCATATCGTTGGTTGGATTTGCAGAAGCATAAAGATATCTTATAGCATCAGCTCCCACTTTATCGGCAAACTTATCTGCTTCTAAAGAGTTTCCACCACTTTTATGAAATTCATTTCCGTTTTCATCTTTAACATACTGGTAAGTAATTAAGTTTTTATATGGTGCTTTTCCTGTCAAAACAACACTCATTATTAAAAGAGAATAAAACCAAAGTTTAATTTGTTCAATCATCTCGCAGACATAATCACTAGGAAAATTATCATTAAAATATTTTTTATCGGTAAAATATTTTTTAGTAGAAAATGGAGTTATGCCTGCATCTAGCCAGCAGTCACCAACCTCACTAACTCTACTTAATTCTTCACCGCAATCACATTTAATTTTTACATCATCAATCCAAGGCCTGTGCAAATTTGGCAAACTATCTACCTTAGACTTGTCAACTGCTTTTTCCCTTAGTTCTTCTAAAGATCCAATAACATGCAACTTGTTGCATCTTGGGCAAACATAAAATGGCAATGGTAAACCATAAAATCTACTTCTAGAAATATTCCAATCTCCCATATTGTTAAGCCAATCTTCCATTCTCTTTTTGGCATAAGCAGGAGAAAAATTAACATCATCAAGAGCTTTAATTGCAAGTGGTCTTATTTCATCCATTTTTATATACCAGGTACCAACAAGTTTATAAACAATGTCGGTTTTGCATCTCCAACAATGTGCATAACTATGTTTATGCTTATGAGCATACAAAAGTTTGTTGTCAGATTTCAGTCTGTTTACAACATCTTCAACAACGTCAACTGTCTTTTTGCCAGCCAAAAATCCAGTATTAGGCAAAAGAACACCCTGGTCATCAATAGGACAAATTTGCTTTAAATTTTCCCTAAGCCCAAGTTCAAAGTCTTCAGCACCACAGCCAGGAGCAATATGTACAACACCAGAACCTTCAGATTCATCAACATCTTCCCATGCCACAACTTTGTGTTCAAATAATTGTTCTTCAAGTTCAGGGAAACAAGTTTCATAAGTTAGCCCAACAAGTTTTTCACCTTTAAATGTATCAAGAACTTTTGCATCATCCTTAAGAACTTTTTTAACAGCATTTGCACCCATAACAAGTTTTTCACTTGTAGAAATTACTTCTACCAACGAGTAGTCAATTTCTGGGTTTACAGCAAGTGCAACATTTGCACTAAGTGTCCAAGGAGTTGTTGTCCAAGCCACTAATTTAAAGTCCTTTCCAACAATCGGCAACTTCAAATAAATAGCAGTATGCACAACTTCGCTATAACTATTGCTCATTTCATGTTCACTAAGGCTGGTCCCACATCTTGGGCACCATACCATAGGTCTATTCTTTTTAACAATCCAACCTTTCTCTGCACACTTTTTTAAAAAGTACCAAATACCTGTAATGTTTTCATCGGTATTGGTATAATAGGAATGGTCCCAATCCATCATCTGTCCCATTCTTATACTTTGATTGGTAATTTCATTGCCAAAATATTTAACACGCTCCATGCATTTGTTTGTAAATTTATCTAACCCATATTTCAAAATCTCTGGTTTGCCATTAAGTCCAAGTTCTTTTTCAACATTAACTTCAACCCAAAGGCCTTGTGCATCAAAGCCATTTTGAAATTGTTGGCTCTCACCTTTAAGCGCGTGATATCTTAAAGTTACATCTTTAAGAGTTCTTCCCCAAAAATGATGCACACCAAGCCTATTGTTTGCAGTTGCTGGACCATCAAGAAATCTAAAACGCTTTCCGTTTTTGTTTTTTTCTACTAACTTATTAAACACATTTTCATTTTTCCAAAAAGAAAGCATATCGTGTTCCATATTAATAAAGTTAGGCGTACCTTGCTCTTTTTTCATTTTTCACTCCTTATAAAAAATAAAGTGTATTCGCTAAAAAAGAGAATACACTTAAAATAAACCACTCCAATTTAGTATACAAGCACTTACAATGCCCTGTTTTTATAACGGAAAACCACCGAGGTCATTTACTAATATTTTTCAAAGACCCTGCTACTAGGTGATAATCTAACCTTGGCTTAAACTGTTGGCTTTCACCTCCCCCAACTCTCTTATAAGTTCAGTTTCAAGTGACCGTGTCCTAGGTCAACGCATTTTATTTAATTAACAAATGAATTATAAGACAATAACATTACTTTGTCAAGAAAAATTATTTACAAAACTTAAGTTGGCTAACTATTAATTTTTATCAAATAAATCAAATTTATCTAAAAAGTGAACGATATTCCCCGCACCAAGCACAAGTACTACATCATCTGCACAAATTGTTTGAATTAAGTACTTTTTAAGTTCTTCATAATTTTTAACATATATGCTGTTTTTATTATAATTCTTAACACTTAAACTTAAAATATACGATGTTACACCTTTAATAGGCTTTTCCCTAGCGGGGTAAATTGGACACAAAATAATTTTGTCTGCAAGCCCCAAAGAATAGGAAAAGGCCTTCCAAAGCGACTTAGTTCTTGTATAAGTATGCGGTTCAAAAACAACAATTATATTCTTTTTAAAATGTACCCTGGCCTCATTGATAATCGTTTCAATTTCAGTTGGATGATGAGCATAGTCATGAATAACCGTTGCACCATTCAGTTTTCCATAAAATTCAAATCTTCGTTTAATTCCCGAAAATCCCCAAAGAGCCTTTTTTATTATAGTCACATCAATATTAAATAATCTAGCAACTAATATTCCTACCAATGCATTATAAACATTGTGCCTGCCCACCATATTTAACTTAATGTTTTTAATTTCTTCTCCTAAAACAACAGCATCAAAACATATTGCTGAACTGGTGCGGTCTATATGAATGTTCTTAGCATAAGCATCTGCACTATTATCATAAATAGAAAAAGTCTTAATAGTTCTATCTATCTTTTTGCTTAAAATAAACTCTTTACAAATAGGATCATCTAAATTTAAACATACATAACCACCTGCCATCGTTTTGTTGGCAAAGTCCAAAAATGACTTTTGTAAATTTTCTTGCGTTTTAAAAAAGTCCATATGGTCGTTTTGCACATTCAAAATCACAGATACAAACGATTGAATATTTAAAAAACTATTATGATATTCGCAGGCTTCAGTTATAAAAATGCTATTACCACCTACCATAAAGTTGCTATTAATATTTTTTGCTACTCCACCAATATGAATAGTTGGATTAAGTTTAGCCTCGTAAAAGATATATGAAAGTATTGATGTTGTGGTTGTTTTTCCATGCGAACCGCTAACAGCAACAACCCTATTATAGTCTTTACAAATTACTCCAAGTGCTTCTCCTCTTCCAAGCACCTGCTTGCAAGTCTTTTGGGCATAACATCTTTCTTCATTATCTGGCGAAATGGCATAAGAATAAATATAAGTGTCAGGCCTTTCTTTTTTTATGTTATCGGAACTTTGATTATAATAAATTTTAACTCCCCTTTTTTCCAATTCTTTTGCAAATGCAACTAGAACCTCACGTGCGCCGGCATCGATGCCCGCTGTGCCCATGCCGACAACAATTTTAAAATCAAAATTGCCTGCTCTCATAGCCACTTGGTCTCTTGCCTTTTCTTTCATAACAGCAAGTTCTGCCAAACTTTTCATTGAAAAAACCTCCAAATATATTCAAATTAAATATTATAAACTCAGTTTTTATACGCCTCTTCAAGATA
>CAJJIV010000048.1 GCA_905187655.1 uncultured Eubacteriales bacterium
AAAATTTTATTATATTATTTCTTTAACAATTTTTGACAAAACTTTTCAAGTTCCTTTCGGCCCATAAGTTTTGGAACTGGATATAGCGGGTTCCCTTCCTTATCTGCCTTTTGTGCAATATCAGGAATGTCTTCAGCCTTAAGTTCTTCAACAAACTCAGGAATGTTCATCTTTTTTTCAAGGTCCACAACAAAAGTAATAAAGTTGTCACTAGCAAGAAAATCACTTTCGTTCCCACTAGAGATACCCGTTGCCCTAGCCAACTTAGCCAATCGTTTTTCGGCGTGTTTCCCATACTCAACCAAAAGTTTAGGCAAAATTATAGCATTAGCAAGACCATGCTGAATCCCATATTTTCCGCCAAGTGCGTGTGCAATAGAATGACTATAACCAACGTAAGACCTAGTAAAAGCAACCCCCGCATAATAAGAAGCCTTAAGCATACCCTGCCTTGCCTCAAAATCGCTTCCATCTACATAGGCCCTTAAAAGATATTTTTTTATTAACACAACTGCCCGCTCACTCATAGCACGTGTTTTTTTAGTAGTACTGCCACCAATATACGCTTCAACGGCATGTGTTAAAGCATCAAGTCCGGTATAAGCCGTTATATGCTTAGGCAACCCCAAAGTCACCGAAGCATCTAAACATGCATACTCAGGAATTAAACAAGGGTCATTAATAGGATACTTAAAGTGCGTTTCATCATCAGTAATAACCGCTGCAACCGTAGTTTCACTTCCTGTCCCTGCCGTAGTAGGAATTGCAATAAGAGTGTTCAACTTCTTTCTAATTTTCAAAAGCCCCTTCATTTTTCTTACCGGCAAATTAGGCCTAACCGCCCTTGCATCAATAATTTTTGCACAGTCCATAACTGAACCGCCACCAAACGCAATAATAAGTTTTGCACCACAACCGATATAAGTTTTAAGCCCTTCTTCTATCATATTAATTGTAGGATTAGGAAGAACATCATCAAAAACGGTAAGTTTGCAAACCTTAGATATCATATCTTCTAAGTTTTTAGTTAAGCCAAGCCCTCTAATAGACTTATCGGTAACAAGCAAAACAGAATCAACTTTTTTATCCTTAATTACATCAACAATTTTATCTTGACCCTCTAAAATAATTGGTTCTCTAAAATTTAACAACGGCATAACCGCCCTAAAAACTCCCTGATATACCCTTGCATAAGCCTTTCTTAAAAAATTCATATACAAATCCTCATTAGTATTATGTTGTAAATTTTATTTATTATTTAGCAATTACTATTATAATTATATCAATTAATTTAGTAAACTAATTTTCTTAATTAAGTTAACAAATAAGCACTTATTGAAGCACCACTTCTTTTTCTTCTTCCTTTTTAATTTCAGGGAAGACCATTTCTTTGCCATAAACTTGCCTATACCTTTCTTTAAGCGCATTATACGAAGACTCTCTTAAATAAACTATATTATCTTTACTTGTGGCATTAGGGTCAGCATAAATAGGGTCTAAAATTTCAATAGTGGCTTTTCGTTTTTCAATTCCGTCTTTATCAAATTTCCCTGTCTTTTTAAAATAAATAAACATAGGAACAATTGGCACATTGTTTTTAACCGCCATATGAAAAGCCCCATTCATAAATGGCCTTACCTTTTCGTAGTACAACCAAAGCGAAGCCTCTGGGTAAAACATAACAAAAGTCTTTTTTCGCTTTAAAAGCATAGAGCCAGCCTTCCAAAAATTTTTTTGCGCATCTAAATTAGATGTAAGCGGAAGAGTGCCCCACGACCTAAGTAAATCACCAAGCGGATTATCAAAATTATTAAAATCTCCAATAGTAACATAAAGATGTCTTTTGTTAAGTGCACACATACCAGCAACACAATCCAGCGGATGCACATGATTTACAATTGCAACAGCATTATTAACACCTTTAATTTTTTCTCTGCCCTTAACTTTAAGCCCCATACCAAAAAATGCAACTGGTGTTCTAAGCAACCAAAGAACACACCTAATTAAACAATGCCCAATTCTATAAAAAAAGTTATTATGAATATATTTATAGTTACCATCAACCTTTTTCATTTTAGAATAATCAACCGGTTTAGCATGTTCATGAAAATCGCCCTTCTTGTTCAAGCGATTCAACATTTTGCAAAATCTGTTTCTTTGTTATTTTCATTTCTTCCCTTATAATATAATTAAAAATCGACTTGTTAGTATTTTTTCCTAAGTTTAGTATAAATAAAATATCGCAAATAATCAAATATTTAAACCCAGATTCTCTCTATTATTTGTTTAGCATTCTCTACAGCAAATTCTTTTTGCCCTACCGCCAAAATAATAATAAAAAACACCTACTTAAAAATAAGTAAGTGTTTTAAAATTACAAAATATTAATTATTGCTATCAGATTTAATAGAAATATTTTGTGTTGCGCCTGCATTCATTTGAAGCAATGTTCTAATGTCTTTCAAAATATCTTCCTGACTTTCAAATGCTGGCTTGCTTGGCTCTTCACTAGCTTTAACTTCTTCTGCTTTTTGCGCTTCAGCTTCTTCTTTGGCTTTCTTTTCAGCATTAAACTTCTCTACTGCTTCAGAATAAGAAATACCTTCCTTCTTTGCAAGAGCCTTAATTGCCTTTTTCTCTTCTCTTCTAGCTTTGCTATTTTGTTTTTCAATTGTCTGTGCCATAAGTTTTGCTTGCATCATAGTACGCAAAATAACAAAAAGAACAAAAGCAATAATCAAAAACTCAATTACAGCAGTAATAAATGCACCCCAGTCAATGTAAATACTCTTTGAAAGGTCAATTTTACCTTCTGCATCATAGGCAACCTTTAAAAAGGTATATGCTTTTTCAAGACCGCTTTTCCCATCGCTATTGCCAATACTTAGCAACAAATTAATAAGTGGCATAATAATTTTGTCAGTAAGTGCCTTAACAATAGAACTAAACGCAGCACCAATAATAACACCAACAGCCATATCAACAATATTACCACGGCTTATAAATTTTTTAAAATCCGCAAAAAAATTAGATACTTTTTTGCCAAGTTTTTTACCGCCTGAAACAAGCTTGTTCTCTTTCTTTTTAGCTGATTCAGCTACAACTTCTTGTCCCTCCATAATTTCCTCCTTTTATAATAAACATTATTATATATACTTTTAATCAGAATTCAAGCAAAAACAAAAAATAATTCATAAATTTTTCATCTATTACTAATGTACACTCATCACCGCTGTAGAAAAAATTAGATAATCAAGTTAAACAAGACTTAATTGCTGAAAACCAAAAACTTAAAGAAAGATTAGAACAATTAGAAATGGAGAATGAGTACCTAAAAAAATTAGATGCCTTAGTTCGGAAAAGGCTTCAAAACCAAAAGAAAAAGTAATCATCATTTCTGAACTAAGGCATAAATACAAATTAGATAAACTTTTAAAACTTGCAAATATCCCTAGAAGCACTTTCTACTACCATACAACTAATCTAACAAAAGACAAATATATTGTTGAAAAACAAGAAATTCTTAACATTTTTAATGAGAATAAATCAAGATATGGTTATCGTAGAATTTTGCTTGAATTAAGGAATTTAGGTTACACAATTAATCACAAAACAGTCTTAAAACTAATGAAATCACTTCATATTCAAGGCAAACAACAAAAAAATAAATATAAGTCATACAAAGGCGAAGTTGGTAGAATTGCTCCAAATATAATAAATAGAGATTTTGTAGCAAATGCACCATTTCAAAAATTAACAACAGATGTAACAGAATTTGCTGTCTGCGATGAAAAAGTCTATCTCTCTCCAATTCTAGATATGTATAACAATGAAATTGTTTCTTATTCAATTTCAACTAGTCCAAATTTTAACCAAACCAGAGAGATGTTAGATGGACTAATAAGTAAATTACCAACCAATTTAAAACCAATTTTACACTCAGACCAAGGTTGGCAATACCAAATGAAAGAATATCAAAGAATATTAAAAGAAAATAAGATTACTCAAAGTATGTCAAGGAAAGGCAACTGCTTAGATAATAGCGTAATGGAAAACTTCTTTGGAAGATTAAAAACAGAAATGTTCTTTGGAGAAAAGTTTGAAAGTGTTAACACTTTCATTGACAAACTAAAAGAATACATATATTATTACAACAACGAACGAATAATACTTAAATTAAAAATGAGTCCGGTAAAATACCGAACTCAAAATATAGCAATTTAAATATTAAATTTTTGTCCAACTTTTGGGGTGCACCCCATTTTATTGGCTTTTTTTTTTTTTTTACATAAATTTAACCTATGCCTTTGGAGAAGAAACGGTTATATAAGGATTTGCGTTGTTGGCATAGAATTTTATGAAATATGTTCCGTCTTTTGTAGGCTTCATATTCTCAACGACATTTCCTTCTTCATCATACATTACAGGAGCATTGCTTCCACTTGTTGCGATTGTTCCTTCGGTTTTTGGAACAAGACTATATCCATTTTCACCAGTTACCGCTGTTAAATCAACCTTAACCCAATAAGTTGAACTTGCAAACGCACCACATAGTGTTTCAGTGTCAACTTTTACTTCTTGTTCATAAATGTTGAGATAAACATTTGGGTTGTATCTATCTACACCATCATATCTAAATACATAGTTGCCGGCATCTTTTCCACCAAAAGTTATTGTATAATTTGTAGAACTTATATAAGTATCAACACTTTGATAGTAAGTACACCCATATTTTGATGAATCTCCATTGCGAGTTATCGTTGCAGTAATTGTGTCGCCTTCAAAAATATCTCCTGTCACAACAACATCTGCAAATGAAACATCTCCAGCGTTATTAACACATCTAGCACTGACATAAATTTTGTCTGTAGAAGTGCCTGTTTTTGCGTTGACAAAAGTATATTTAGAGATACTTGCATATTTTGTCTCATCTTTTGGTGCGATATAATTTTCGGCTGAAGTCCCACTTATGGCATAAGAAATATTACAAGGAACATTACCCGCTGAATGTTTGTTTACAAAAGTGACTGTCGGAGTGATTGTCAAATTATCACCATCAATAGCGTTTGAAGTTAATGATTTTAAACTACCGTTTGTTGTTCCGTCATAAGTTTTGTCTGCAACTGTCGCATCAACAACAAGTTGTAATTTTTCAATTGTTGCAGTGCAAGAGTCGCCCCAAGCATAGTTTACGGTTTGTTCTTCACTGTCTCCGATATATAAAACATATTCGTTAAATCTAAAATTTGCATCTTCGTTGCCGTCTTTGTAAACGCCTACATTTGCACCGTTTGCATCAACGTAAATTTTAATGCTTTCGCCGGCAACTATGCCTTGTTCTGTTGTAAGCGCAGTTCTATCAAATCTACCATGACCGTCGTAAACTTTCGTCAAATTCACATTCACCAAAGGTTTTGGATTGATTGTGGCTTGTTTTGTTTCGTCGACTGGTGCAAAATAATTCTTTGCAAGGTCGCCTGTAAGAGCATACGAAATTGTTACATCTTGTGGATCAACATCATATTCGTAAGCAACATCTTTACTTGCAAAAGTGCCGGTTGCCGTTACGCCCACTGAAACTTCATCGCCACCTACCAAACCTGCAAGTGTGCCTGCTGTTACAGTAGCAGTATTGTTGCCATCATACTCCTTATCTTCGACGGTTGTTCCACTAATAGTTAGTTGTTTTTTGTTAATTGTATAAATTTTTTCTAGTTTGCCAGCTTTATAAGTGTTTGTTTCAGCAGTTGATATTACAAGTTTATAATTTCCTGCATTTTTTGGTCCTTCTTCAAGTTTAATTTCGCCAGCATACCATTCGATAGTCATTTCTCCATCACTATCCTTTGTAATTTGTGTTTCTGTTGGGTTTTCTACTGTTTGGCCATCATAAGTTTTGGTTAAAACATAAGCATTATCAAGTGTAATAACTGCTTCTGTCTTTGTGTCTTCTGGATCGTTTTTATTACCACCGCACGCTGTGAGCATAAACATTGCAGGAATCATCAAGCAAATTGCAAACATAAATGTTAATAAAGATCTTTTCTTTGTCATAATTTTCTCCTTTTTTCTTTTTTATTATCCAAAATAAAAATTACTTTAGATTACACTAATATTTTATCATAGATTTTAAAGTTTTGTTATAAAAAATCAGTCCTATTTAGTCCCCCTTTTGCATAAATTCAGTCCTAAAATGTCCTATAAACCACATTTTTTGTTATTCAATAAAAAATCCAACAACATAACGCCATTGGATTGTAATATATGTTAAATAAATTTTTTGGCAGTTCTGCACAATTCTTCCCGATTGGCAACTGCAAGTTTGCTTAGAATGTTTGTAATATTGTTTTTGACAGTGCTGTCGGAGATAAACAAGTTGACTGCAATATCTTTTCGCTTTTCACCAAGAAGCATATGTTTCAAAATTTCTTTTTCTCTCTTGGTGAGGCTGTTTATTTTTCCCCATTTTTCAAATATTATCGCAATCTGTTCTTCGCTAAATTTGTCGTCAAAATCTATTATCGACAAATCGGCAGAATGAGTGCTTTCTTGTTTGTGCGTGCTTATTTTCTTTTCATATTCTCGCAAGATGCCATACATAAGTAAAAGTAACATTTCGTTGATAATATACGAAAGGCAAAGAAATTCAAATTGATGTTCAACAAATTGCTCAATAAGCCAAACAAGCATATTGCCAATTACAATTACCAACAAAAATATGGCTTGCATTTCGGAATTGGTTTTCTTTTTGAGTACAGAATATGCAATTGTAACAATCATTGTTGTCATATATCCTGCCAAATACACAAAATATAAATTGTGTAACACTCCATATTCTTTTACTAACCTTGTTCCATCGTTTAAAATTTCAAGAGATACTTCCTTGTAGTAGATAGGCAGATATCCTCCAGTGGTCGCAATAAATAGCATAACGAGCCCAATAACAAGTAGTATATAATTAAGAACTTTACTATGTTTTATGTTGCAAACATCTAATATAAGCATAAACATAAAAAATGGAAGAAACACATTGCCTAAATATGCTATGGAATTGCCAACAAGCGCTAGTGTCAGGCTTTTTGAGATAGAAGTAATAAAATAACCAGAATTACAAACAAATATTGATACAAAAATACGCATTATCCACTTGTTTTGCTTTTTATCTACAAAAAAATATCCTACAAGAAAAAGTAAAGATAATATGCAAGCAACTCCATAAAATATAGTCATAAAAATACCTCTTACTTAATATTTTCTTCATTATAACACAATTTAACAATTTTCCATACTTTTTGGAAGATATTTCTAAAGATCTCTATTTACAAAAGTTTCCAAACTCATCTCGTTTTTGATGCAAGTAGTTGAGATGTGATGGATTTTCTATCTTAGAAACTTCAAAATTTACTACTATTCCAAAACAGTCATGTAAAAAGAAATACGAAACACTTATTTCTAAATGTTTCGTATGACTCTCCCTTGGCGGAGAGTTCGGGATTTGAACCCGAGCGACAGTTGCCCGTCCTAAGGCCTTAGCAGGGCCTCCTCTTCGACCTCTTGAGTAACTCTCCAAAATTATTAAATTTACGTTGTACACTAAACAACAAAAATATTATAACCTACTAGCAACAATTTTG
>CAJJIV010000049.1 GCA_905187655.1 uncultured Eubacteriales bacterium
ATTATAAAATAAGAACAATTACAAAAGGTCTTGCAAGGTATGTTTTGTAAGTTTGTAAGGTAATTTAGTGGAAAATTTGGCACAAAAACAAAAAAATTATTGTTATTTTTAAATAAAAATTTTTGTTTGTTTTCCTTGTTTATTTGGGTCGAAAAATTTGTCGCCTTAAAAAAAGTGGCACAATGGTTACCAAAATTTACAAAAAATATGTTAACCTATTTGTAGTGTTATTTTAGCACTTATTACAATTTTTTATCTTTTTGGAGGTTTTTATGACAGTAATGTTAAATGAATCTTCTAAAGAGAAAATGTCATTAAATTTGTATAATGACAATGAGATACTTAAGAATGTTTTAAATTTGGAAATTGAAAAGTCGATAGTAAATAAGGTGGCACAAACAACCGTGGTTTCGGAAGTTAATTGTGCTGAGCAGGGCAAAAATGCCAATTCTGCTAATTGCAATGCAGTGGATAAACCAAACAAGCAAAAGTGCTTAACTAGGCTGGGGCAAAGTGCAGATGAAAAAAGTAGTGAGCAGGGTGGAACTATTATTAATTTTGATAATAGTAGCAAAAGCCCAAGCCAAGACTCTTTAAGTTTAGCTGGTGGTAAAAAGGTTGATGATAAAAGTGAAAGCAGTTTAGCAGGTTGCAAAAGTGCAACAAAAATTAAGAAAGAGAGTAGCAAAGATAGGCAAAACTTTTTAGAGAAAATTGTAAGTAACAATAAATTAAATCCAGATGGTGGTAAAAAGGCTGATGATAAAAGTGAAAGCAGTTTAGCAAGTGGCAAAAGTGCCAAAAAAGCTAAGCGAGCAAGTTGCCGAGATAGTCAGGACTTTTTTGATTGCTTTGAAAGTAAGCGAGAATATAAGTCGACACTATTAAACCTTAGTGTTAATCTTGGCGAAATAAAAAGGTGGAATGAAGCAGATTGGGTTAAGTACCTATTAAAAATTAAACGAGCCTTGCCGGTTTTGGCTGACTATTATTCTAACAGCATAGAGTCGTTGGCAATGCATTCAGCCGACCCAACAAGCTATTATAAATTTGGCTCGGCGGAGAATATGTTTGAGTCGGTTATTGACCACTTGGAAAAGAAAACTGCCTATGTTAATATGTATGTTTTAATAACAAAAAGCATTGCAAAATTATCTAAGGTAGAACGACTTGTTGTGGCTTATTTTATTGATAAAAAAGACTGTTTAAAGCAGGCACTAAGTTTTGTGTCTAGGCGTTCGGTTTACCGAATGGGGGACAAAATTATTAAGCATTTAGCCGAAAAATTTAAGGCGGATGGATATAGTGCAGATTGGCTATATAAAACCTTTAATGCCTTTTTAATTAAATAACTTTTGTTATGGTTTTATAGCAACCATTTGATTTATATTTTGTTATTATTGTATAAGAATTTTTTAGCGGTTGTTTTGCGTGCGGTATTTAATAATTGGGCAAAACCTAGAATTAATTGAAGAGAAATGATTAATTTAATAATTATTTTTAGTCGGTGTCGTTTAGGCTTTGCGGTTTAATTTGGTTTGTGTAAAAAGAGTTTAGGTGATAATTGTTTTTTAAATAATTATCTGGTCTTTTTGTTTCGTTTTTTAATTTGTAATGCTTTGGGGCAAGTTCGTTTGCAAACGAAACGTTTGAAGCTGAGTTTTGGGTTAACTGCCCCCAAAGGCTAGATTGACTTAGGTTGGTTTGGGTGTTGTTTTTATTTTTATTTGGTGGAATGAAAAAACAACTGGAAGATGGGTTTGTGTCAGATGAGTTTGACATAAATTTAAAGTTGGACAAAAAATTGTCTTGTTTAAATGAGTTTCGAGTCTGATTTAGTTGGGTTCTTTTGTTTAATTCCTTTTTGGCAAGCATAGTTTGGTGTCTTCTTCTTATTTTTTCTTCGGTTTTGTCGTATCTAACATTATTTGCGTGAAAGTTGGATGAAGAGTCGTTGTTCATTAATTTATTGTTGTCATTATTGGTTTTGTTTGAGTCTTGGTTTGAAGTGAACAAAAATTTGGTAAGTATGTTTGCCTTTTTGGTAGGTTTTATTTTGGTATTTGTGGTATTTTGTTGGGCGGTGGTGGAATTTTTATAATAAGGTGAGTTTTTGTCGGTTTTGGCGGTGCTGATGACAAAAGAGTTTGGGGTTTGGCTAAAATTTTCGGTTTCGGTGATATTTTGGCTAAAATTGATGGCGTTTATTGATTGATTGTTTGAGTTATTTTGTGATGATAAATTTTGGTTAAACCCTGCGTTAACTTGATTTTGGTTTGGAATAAGTGGGTCTTTATTTGCTTCAGTTGTGGCTTTAAATGACAAGAATGGAGAAAGTTCTTCTAGATTTGTGCGTTTTATTTTTTTAGGCTTTTGATATTTATTTACTTTAATTTGGTCTATGTCTAAAAATTCTGGAATAGATTCTTCAATTGATAGTGGAAGCGCTGAAGAGTTATCGTTAAAAACGGGTGAAGAATTGTCGGTCTTTTTTGTCTTGGGCTTTTTTACTAATAAAAAGAAAAAAATAAGTGTTGGCACGGTAAATAATATTATTATAAACCACATTATGCCCTTGGTTATGTTTGTTTTTGGTGTCAAAGTGGTTTGCTCAGTTATATTTGAAGTGGTTGTGGTAATTGGGTTGTCTTGCACTGAAGAGTCTTCAACAAGGTTTGTTAAGGGCTTACTTAAGGTGCATCTTTGGCTATACACATACCCCACAAATGCCTTGGTGTCGCTTACATTATATATGCAGTAATACCAAACATCGGTTGTGCCATCGGTGGGGATGTCGCCGTTTATTGTGCCAATAAAAACAAGGTCGGTTGTGCCAAGTGGAATTATGGTTTGAATATTGCTTTCTATGCGTGGGCTGGTTCTTAGATATGTTCCGGCATCTTTATTTAAACTTATGGTTATGCCCGATTGCATTGTTCCGCTTTCTTTGCTTTCGGTGCTAAAATCGGCACTTTTGGCGTAGCCGGTTATGCCATTATATTTTACTTGATACGCACTTTCGCCGTTTGATAGGGTTGCGGTGTCTATTATTTGGGCGTAATAGGTTTGTGGAAGCATTATTATAATTTCTGACGTGCTTGCAAGTGTTGACCTATATAGTGGTGTTGAAACTTTTATTTGCTTGTATTTTTTTGTTTCGGTTGCCTGGCAAAATGTAGGTGCTATGTTAGATATAGTACCTGTGTTTTGCGTGCTTAAATGGGGCTTTAGGCTTATGTTGCCAATTAATACTTTTCTTAAAATAAACCCTGTTTGCATAATTAATACTGCACCTGCCAAAAACAGCAAAAGTGTTTTTATATACTTCTTAAATTTATTTTGTTCTTTTTTCATAACAAAATTATATCGCAATTAAATAAAAGTTAAATGAAAGAAAACCAAAGAATAATGACTAATTTTAAGGTATAGGAGGCTGTGTAATGAATTTAGAAAAATATAGGCTGTTAGTTAATAAATTGAATGCTGTTTTAAGTGAAGAAACTAGGCGGTCTAAGATTAAAATATATAATTACAATAAAGGGGACAAGGTGCACAAAAAGCAAATTTTGTTTCATAAAAGTAAAAAGCGAAATAGGTGGGTGTTTGGTGGAAACCGTACCGGGAAAACCGAGTGTGGGGCGGTGGAATGTGTGTATATGGCGCGCGGTATTCACCCATATAGAAAAAATCGAAAAAGCACGATTGGGTATGTGGTGTCGGTGTCTACTAAGGTGCAAAAAGATGTTGCGCAAAAGAAGATTTTGGAATATTTGGACCCGCTGTGGATAGATGAAATTGTTATGCAAACGGGCAGTTCACTTTCGCCAGAAAATGGGGTTATTGAACGAATTGTGGTTAAAAATGTGTCGGGTGAAAAGAGTGTAATTATTTTTAAGTCCGCCGAAGAAGGCAGGGAGAAGTTTCAGGGTGCAAGTTTAGACTATGTTTGGTTTGATGAAGAGCCACCAGAAGATATATATAACGAGTGCTATATGCGTGTTCTAGACAAAAAGGGTGATATATTTGGAACGATGACCCCACTTAAAGGATTGACCTTTGTGTATAATAAAATTTATTTAAATGAGGGTAATGACGACGAAGTGTTTTGCATCTTTATGGACTGGACAGATAATCCGTTTTTAGACAAAGCTGAAGTTAATAGGCTATCTTGTCTGCTTTCTGGTGAAGAGCTTGAAGCCAGAAAGTATGGAAGATTTGTTTCTCGTGGGGCGGGGCTTGTGTATCCTGAATTTGATGAGTCTGAAACAGTTGTGGAACCATTTAATATACCTGAGTCTTGGCAAGATAAAATGAGTATTGACCCAGGGCTTAATAATCCGCTTTCGGTGCATTGGTATGCGGTTGACCCATATACTAATAACATATATGTGGTTGCTGAGCATTATGAAGCTGGAAGAAATATTGATTATCACGCAGAAAAAATTAAAGAAAAATGCAAAGAACTTAATTGGCACAAAAACTCGTTTGGGTCTTATGATGCGTTAATTGACAGTGCTTCGCTTCAGACAAATCTTAATGGTGCAAAAAGTGTGGCTGAAATGTTTAGAGAGCGTGGTGTGGCGGTTAACCCCAGGGTTAACAAAGACCTTTTTAGTGGGATAAGTAAGGTTAAAAGTTTGCTTAAAAATGCAAATGGTGAGCGTAAGTTGTTTATTTTTAAAACTTGTGTAAATATGATTAGAGAAATTAAGGGGTATAGGTGGGGCAACAATGATAGTCCGATTAAAAAAGATGACCATGCAATGGATGAACTTAGGTATTATTGCAACCAAAAATTAGATGTGCAACCACCAAAGCCAGAGCTAAACGAAATTCAGCGAGATAAAGCAAGGCTGTATAGAAATATAATTAGAGAAAGAAGGTGACTTGGTGTATGGCAAAAAAAATAAGTAAAAAACCGCCTGGCGTGTACTTGTTTAGTGATTTTTTTGAAAACTTATCTTTTATTAAAAGCAAGGCGAAGCGGTGGGAAGTTATTGAAGCGGTGTATAACTATTATTGTAAGGACATTAAGCCGGCTAACTTAAATAGGTCGCAACGAATTATATTTAATACCGCCGAAAAATTTCTTGAAAAAAACCGAGCAAGGTGGACAAGTTATGCAAATGATTATAAGCACTCTGGTGAAGCGAAGAAGGCAAAAAGTGTGGAAAAACCAAGCGAAATTGGTGCCAAAAATGAGTTGAAAACCGAACAAAAAGTTGCAAATAATTTAATTAAAAGTGATAAAAATTGCTTAAAAATCAACGAAAAAACGACTTCAGAAAATTTGCATATAGATAATATCCTTATTAATTCTAATTCTAATAATGTAACTACAAGTAATACTATCTCTAACAATAAAAAAGAAAAAGAAATTAAAGAAAAAGAAAAGACCGAAACTAGTAACTGTGTGAGAGTGCGAAAAACAAAAGAAAATTTAGACTTTTTTAATGATGAAAAATCTGCCGATATTAATTTAAAAATTGCAACTAGTGATGCAAAAAGTTGTTTAAATGCTGATGATTTTTTAATTGAAGGAAGTGTAGACTTGGGTAATGATTTTGAAGCAGGTGCAATTAAAGAGTCTTGTCTTAGATTTAATGTAGAAGCTAAAGAAACTGGCTCTTTTTTGCCAAATACAAGTGCTAGCAGTGATGAATTGGTTTTAATTGAAACAAAGGCAAGTGAAGAGCCTTGTGTGTCGCTTGCAACTAGTGGCTATGATGAAAGTGTGTTTAAGCCACCAACACTGCAAGAAGTGGAAGATTATATTATGCAAAACGATTATATAATTGACCCAACTGAGTTCTTTTTGTTTTATAAAAGCAAGGGTTGGAAAGTTGGAAATGTTGTTATGACTGATTGGCGAGCAAAAGTTGACCAATGGGAAAACAAACGAAAGCCGGCTTATAACAATGGGTTTTATACTTCTTCTGGAAGAAAATATAGCAAAAAAAGTCTTAAAGAATTGGGGCTTATGTAACAAATTTGCAATTTTACAATAGATATGGTATAATTATTTCAGTGCCTAAAAAATTATAGGAGGTTTTTTATGAATAATGACACCGTCCCCAATAACATTCAAGAGGACTTTGTTCAAAAATCTATTTTGTATCATAGGACAAATAATCTTGGAATGGCAATTGCCGACTGGGCTTACTTAAATTTACATTCGTTTGCTAGTATGGTGGTTGAGGGGTGTTACGACTTACAAGAAGAAGGTGGCTATAACCTTGGCGGAGATTTTATTAAATATGCCACTGAACAATTGTATTCTTTAAAAGAGCGATATAAACATAATTTGGAACGTTCACCTTTTGTTTTGGATAACGACTTTTCTGGTCAGCTTGAAAAGGGTAATGCTAATATTGGCTTTGAAGATGAACAACAGAAAGAAAAATTTAATTCATTTTATCGCTTTTTAAACGGAATGGGGAACTGTTCGGTTAAAGAATTTAAGGAGATGTGTGAAAAAGAATTATCTAGTTGCTTTTGGCGTGGAATGTTTAATTTAAATAACAAAGATGCGGAAAACGCACCAAAAATTGACAGGCTTATTGAATGTAAATCGCTAGCAGAAATTAAAAATTGCTTAGATGAAGTTGCAGAAAGGTTTGCAAATGAGAGAGTGTCGGTTGTACGCAGGCACGTTGTGTTAAATTTGCTTGGCTGTGAACGCGCTGAAATGTTGGACCTTGTTGAAGGCTTGTCCCCAAAAATTAACAGACAAATTAAAGTGGTTCAAATTAAGGACTGCTTAAGGCACGGAAAATTTTTGTCTGCTATTAAAATGGGCACTAAAGAATCTGAAAGATAAAAATAATTAAGAAAAATTTTTTAAAATGAAAGACAAATACATATTTTGTGTTTGTCTTTTGTTTTGTGCTTTTTTGTGTAGTAATTATATTCTGTCTAGTCTGCTTTTGATAGGGAGATATAGGCAAGGCAAATTAGGTGCTGTTTATAAATTTTGGTAAAATTGTTTTTTTGTATGTTTTAAGTGGAACTAAAAATGGCAAATTATGGTGGTTAATAAAATGAAGCAAAATGAGAAAATTTTGTAGATTTTTGCAAGTTTAAAAATTAGCATATATTAATTTTAGCCACAAAATTGCCCCAAATTGACAGGTGGTGGTCTAGGTGATTAATCTACCTAGGTGAGTTTTGTGGGTTGTGGTGGGCTTGAAACAAAAATTTATAATTTAAAA
>CAJJIV010000050.1 GCA_905187655.1 uncultured Eubacteriales bacterium
TAATTGTATAATAATTTAATAAATTTAAGGGGCAAATTATGGAAACAAAAAAAACACCTGAAGTTTATAATCTATCAGATTTACATGTAGTAATAGTAACTATACCAAAAGTTAGGAACTCGTACAACCCAAACTCTAGGAAAAAGATCTGGTCAATTTCAGAGCCAGCTGAGACCCATCTTGAAATTTGTGTGCCTACAATCAGTAATGGCAATTATCCTTGTTATAAAAGTGTATCAACTGGTGAAATTTTCGTACACCCAGCTGAGGCTAACACCAATGAACCTATCTTTTATTTGTCACCAACAGAGTTAGATGAATACATAGAAAATTGCAACGAGAATTGGGGCACAAATTTTCAGTTTCCTAAAGAATTAACTTTAGAAAAAATTAAATCTATGGAAAATACGTTAAATACCACAAGAAATAAAATAAAAAAGAATGAGACAAAAAACAGTAAAAATACATTTGGCTCTGCAGAAGAGAACGAAAATTAATTATAACAAAGTCCGTGATTAATCTATCACGGACTTTTACTATTCATATATTTTTAAAAATTTTTTACATTACATCTCTTTAAATTTTATATCTGCCATCACTAATTTTGCATACTTAAGCTTAAGCTTGTTTTGCTTGAATCTTTCAAAACAAAAAGTATCTACGCCTTCCCACAAAAAAACCCAAGACAAAATATCTAAAACGCAATCTGCAATAAAGCCCCATTCTAGTGTGTTTGATATAAACAAAAGCAACATAAACCCAATTCCTATTAAGCAAAATAATAATGATTGAATAAAATTATGTTTTAGTTCTACATTTATATTGGCTATTTTTTCGGCATATGTTCGCTTAATTGTTGCAACAATTTTACTTTTTTCTTCAGGTTCAAGCAGATTTGTTTGAAGCCTTAATTCAAAACCTTGCTTTGCCGGTATTCCTTCAACATACTCATCAATATATGAAACTAATTCCGAGTTAAGAAGTCTATAACCAGTTGGACTATATGGAGAATAAAAATCTTCTACTGATTTTGCATTAACATCTATTATTGCATTTCCTGTTGCGCTGATTTCATAACTTTCAGCATCTTCTACTCTTTCTTCTAAATCTTCAATTTTTTGTTTAGATAATTTTTTTCTTTTCATACTAGCAATATTATAATACTTTGCTAATAAAATTGTCAAATACTAATACAACTATAAAAACCCAACTGTTAACAATGTTTATGCATTAACTGAACAACTTTGAATTGAAACATTATCAAAGTAATAATTAATTATTTGTTCTGCTGTTTTGCCTTCTTCAGCAAGCACCTTTGCACCCCATTGACTTAAACCAACACCATGTCCATAGCCCCTGCCAGCAAAATAAATGGTATTACTACTAACTACTATGTTATTAATTAAGGTAGATTTAAGTTTTGTACTACCAATTTTTATTCTAAATGTGTTTGCAGATATTTCTGCTCCTCCAACCTTAAATGTCATGGCTCTACCACTCTCATCTTTTTCACCTATTACAAAACTATTTATAGAGGTTACACTTACACCCATTTCTCTAAGTGCAGATAAAATTTCAGACTTTTTAAAGGTATAATTCCATTCATAATTCTGGCTATTTGTGGCATTTTCAGGGCTAGTTGTAATTTTCGTATAATTTTCTTCGCCCAAGTAATTAAGCCCATATCTGGCTGTTGTTGTTTTTCCACCGCTATTGCTATGAAACCAAGTTTCAATGGGTTCATCATTATTTGTTACAACAATTCCTTTTGTATCCGCAACCGCCTTTTTAATTGTCTCATTAACATTGGCTAAATTGTATGCTTGTGCTTCGGTAACATCGTTACTTATATCTGCCCCAGCATATTTACTTTTATAATTTTTTAAATAAAACAGAGTGTAACTTCTTGCCAAAATTGCCTGTGCTTTAATGGCTTCAATTGGCCAATCATTATGAATTTCACCGGCAACAACACCAACCAAATAATCTTCCATCTCCATTTCTTTAATACTTTTAGTTTCTACATCGTAGACTTTTAATAAAGGTTGGCTTTTGTCAGCAGTTAACGAAATTTCATTGGGAAGTTCTATTTGTGCAACATCCTTTTTCCCACAAGAACATAACATAAACGGAACTAATAAAGCCAAACAGACATATAAAACTTTTCTAAATTTTCTCATAAAAAACTCCCACACTAATTTTAGTGTGGGAAATTTTTAATTTAATATTCACTTATTATAATTCTAAATTACAATTATTTATTAATTGTTTAAGTAAAGTTAATCTGTGATTGCTAAAATTATTTTTTATCATTGCATATACTTGTTTGTTTGAACTGACAATAACCACCATTTTTTTAGCTCGTGTAACAGCAGTATAAAGCAAATTGCGGTTAAGCATTGCGGGGTTTCCGCCTGTTAGCGGAATAACAACTGCATCAAACTCTGAACCTTGACTTTTGTGAATAGTAATTGCATACGACAACATAAGCTCATCTAATTCTCCAATAGAATAAAAAGCCCGCCTGCCATCTTCAAATAAAATAGTCGTTTCCATTGTGCTTGGGTTAATTTCTTCAATTATGCCAACATCCCCATTAAAGACACCATTGCCACTTTCAGCTCCTTTCATCCATTCTTGGTCGTAATTATTAATTGTCTGCATTACACGGTCGCCAACTCTAAAAATGGTCCCAGAAAATGTTATCTCGGTTTTGTTCTCAGCTTTAGGGTTTAGTGCATTTTGTAAACACTTATTTAAATTTTCAACGCCAAGCAAACCAGATTTCATTGGGGCAATTACTTGCACATTTGAAGAATCAATACCAAGATAAGAAGTAAGCCTATTTTTAACTAAGCTAATAACCAACTCCACATTTTCCTCTTGGTTTTCTCGGTCTAAGACAAAAAAGTCACCCGAACGATTGTCGTACTTTACCATTTCACCATTATTAATTCGGTGCGCATTTATAACAATACTGCTTTCTTCTGCCTGCCTATATATTTGAGATAAAAACACAACTGGTATTTTTCCACAATTAATAAGATCATCTAAAACATTTCCTGCACCAACACTTGGCAATTGATCTTTGTCCCCCACCATAATGAACCGCATATTTGGTGATAGCGCATTTACAAGATTATACATAACAAAAGTATCTACCATACTGAACTCATCGACAATCACGGCATCTTGTTCAAGTTCGGTAACTGTATTAAATGCAGAATTAAACTCAGGACCTTTAAAATTTATATCTAATGCCCTATGTATGGTTTTTGCTTCCTCGCCTGTTGCGTCACTTAATCGTTTACTTGCTCGGCCAGTTGGCGCAAGTAACAAGGTCTTTAATCCTATTTTTTTTAGTACAAAATTGATTGCTTTAATAATAGTTGTTTTTCCTGTACCAGGGCCTCCTGTTATTATGCAAACGCCATTATTTACCGCCATTTTAACCGCTTCTTTTTGCTGAGTATGAAGTTTTATGTTATTTATATGTTCATACATTTCAATTTCAAAATCAATCGATTTATTGTTGCAAATGTTATTTAATAGCATATTTAACTTGTTGGCAATGTGTTTTTCCATATTGTAAAATTTTGCAAGGGCATAATAAACGGTATGGTCTTCAACATACTCCTTTATATAACCATCTATAATTAAATTTGCTATACACTGTTCAAAAACTTCTTCTTTGCGTCCCATGTCAAACCCAAGCAAAACACCAACTTCATTAAATAACGACTCCTTATTTATAAGAGTGCTTCCAGTTTTCTCTGCCACCATTTTTAATGTATATACAAGTCCGGCACGCATTCTAAATGTACTATCTGGTTCTATTCCCATTTTAATTGCAATTTTATCTGCCGTTTTAAATCCAATTCCGTCTATATCTTCCACAAGTTTGTATGGATTTGTATTTAATATTCGTTCAGTACTGTTCTTATATTTTTCATAAATTTTAACGGCTAAGTTTGTGGATACATCAAAATTTTGCAAAAAAATAACAGCATCTTGTAATTTTTTAATTTCATTATACCTGAGCGCAATATTAAGTGCTTTTTCTTTGCTAACACCTTTAACCTTTGCAAGAGTTAATGGCTCGTTTTCAATAATATCCAATGTTTTATCTTGAAACATAGAAACAATATTAGTGGCAGTAACCAATCCAACACCACTAATAAGACCACTTGAAAGATATTTTATTATCTGTTCAGCGGAAGTTGGTTTTTTTATTTTTACGTAATTTGCCTTAAATTGCTTGCCATATTTAGGATGCAAAATCATTTCTCCGTGCAAAGAAAGTTCTTCACCTTCTCCCACAATAGGGAACTTACCCGAAGTAACAAGTTCGCCTTCGGCAGTATTAAGTTTAATTATAGAGTAGCCATTTTCATTGTTTCTAAAGACTACTGAATTAACAGTTCCAACGATATCCATGTAATAATATTATGTAATAATTATTACTTACTTGTCAAGCAAGAACACGGCAACTTTTTCAACATTTTTTCAAAAGTTTTCAACACCCTTGTTAAAAAGTAAAAAAACGCTAAAACCCTTTATTTTAAACACTTTTTGATGGGTGAATTAAATATATGTTCAAAGTTTTCAACAGAGTTTTCAACACTTTTAAACCACCCTGTGAAACACATAAAAGTTTCACGATTTTATTAGTTATGTTAATTTAATAACAAGGTAGGTGTAAATAAAATATAATAACATTAGTAGTACTCCTTGATATCGTTTTGTTTGCTGTTTTTTTAATATTGGAATTACTATTATACCGGTAATTAATATTAGAATTGGTACAGTAATTAATATTAAAGATTTTGATATAGGCATATGACTATTCTTACTTGCAAAAACTGAAAGGCCAAGGAGCATAGAACTATTTATTATGCTTGCACCAAAAATATTGCCTATTCCTATTTCTGGAGATTCTAATTTTACCGATGTTATGGTGGTAACAAGTTCTGGGATATTTGTTCCAACTGCAACCAACACCAAACCAACAATTCCGCTATCAATATGCAATATTTTGCTTATGGGTTCTACATTATTAACTAGAGCAACAGCACCAAGGCCAATTGCAAGAGATGCAACCAAAAACACAGCGATTATATTTAGCCAGCTTCTTGGCTCAGGCTTAAATTCATCTTGATTTTTATGTTTACTGGCTTCAATACCGCTAAAAATAATAAAAATAATAAAGTTTGTAAGCAAGATTCCAGCCTCTACATAATTAATTTTTCCATCTATTGAAACAATAAATAAAAGAATAACACTAGCGATGAAAAATAATGCCTTACTTAAAAAACTATTTGCAGAAACTTTTGTAGGAAAAAGCAAAAAAGAAGCTCCTAGCACAATGGTAAAATTGCACACCATTGCACCAACCGCTGTGTTTAAACCAATATCAACCGCCCCATTACTGCATGCAATGAGTGACACGGTGGTTTCTGGAAATGTTGTAGCAATAGCAACAATCGTTGCACCAACTAAAAGTGGAGGAATTTTAAATTTGTTTGCAAACGCAACAGCACTTGAAACAAGCATATCTCCACCCTTTAAAATTAAAACAATACCTAATATAAAAACCACTATGGTTAACAATGTTGTCATTAATAAAAAATATGATTTACAATATACAAAAAGAACTGCAAAATATAGAACCCACAATTTTCGTTTTGAATATTATATAATAAGCTAACCTAAATGGCGGACAATTGCTTACAGTTTTACTTCGTGTTCTTCACTTCTTTTGCATTAAATTGACTACGTTTAGTTAAGCAACTTCTCTAACCGCAATAACTAGTTAATTTTACATAAACAAAGACAAAGGTTAGCTAAAAAAGGTCCTTAGATACATCTAAGGGCCTTTTATTGATTTTTAATTTTATTTGCTAATTTAATAGCTGATTCAAATGGTCTTTCCATCATAAGTTTTTTGTTTATTCTTGGCCTGCCATTATTTGTGCGATGTTCCATAAAGGCAACAAGGTCATCAATATACTCTTTCGCAACTAGAATCACACGATATGCGTATACATAGTTATCTGTATCTTCTTGAACTGAATTAAACAAAACCTCGGTGGAATCTATAATTGCGGAATATATGCAAGAAGAATAATTTGTAACAAAATTGACAGGAAACCCGTTTAAAAGCCGAACAAATCTGGCTTTATGATATTTTACTTTTTTACTGTTCAATTTCTTAATATTTTCCATTTCAGGGCAAAACTCAGCAATAAACATTGTCTTAAAAAGTGTATAAACAAAAATTTTTTGTTCTGCATTATTTTCAATTCTTTCAAGAATTTCATTAACTGGAAATATTAAATTCTTAGTACTAGCATTTGGTGCAAGTCTTAATAATTTAATGAAATTGTTAATTATTTCTGTTTGAAATTGAATTGGAAAATTTAAACTTGTTTTTACAGATAGCCTAACAAACGACCCATTTGCATCTAAAAAGAACTTTGAGTCATTTGAAAAAATCATTTCAGATTTAATTAAAGTCGAATCGTAATACACTTACCCTTCCACCTCTTTATATTATTATTTTACTATTTTTTTCAATCATTGTCAAATAATAATATAATAAGCGGGTTTTAGTCGCAATTACATATTTTTAAAAATTCTTTTAGGTTATTAAAGTTTTTTTCCATAATTGACTCTAGGTTTTCTGAATATTTGTTTAGTTCTTGAGACAGGTTTTTATAGTCATATCTATCCTTATATATAGTAGTAAGGCCCATAGTGGTTCCCAAAAGCATAAGCTCTGCAATATGTCTTGGGGTCTTATTAAAAAGAGTGCTCATATTAATACTTGTCCATAACCTTGCTTTTTCAAAAAAATTATTATCTTGCAGTTCAAATTTATTTGATTTTGCAAACCTTTCAATGTCATCGCAAACTGAATCAAATAAATCATATTCTCGTTGTAATTCTATTTTTAACTCATCATTTTCACATTTATCCATAATATCACTGCAACTTTGTTTTCCTACCATCGCATTTTGATAAATTGCTGTTGCATATTCTTTAATTTTAACTTTTCCCATAGGCTCCTCCTTTTTAACAATTATTACCAACTTTGTTTATTTTAAAACACAAAATAAAAAGTACTATCAATAAGATAGTACTTTTATAATTAAAAAAACAAATATTATTTTTTTA
>CAJJIV010000051.1 GCA_905187655.1 uncultured Eubacteriales bacterium
TGATGCGATCGGTTCTGCATTTGCATTTTACTTTTTTTTAAAAGACAAAAACAAAAATGTTGATGTATTTTGCAAAACAACAATTCCAAGTCAGTTAAAATTTCTTAATATAGAAGGATTTTTAAATAAGAAAACAGCAACAGGGGCTTATGATTTGGCAATTTGTGTAGATTGTAATACGCTTGAAATGACCAACATATATATGCAAGACTTTTTAAAATGTAAAAATTCAATTTCTGTTGATCATCATCCAAACAACCCTGGGTTTGCACAAATAAACATAGTAGAACCATCGTTGTCTTCTACGTGTGAACTTGTAGCTAAGTTGCTATATGAAACAAAATCTAAAATCACTAACAGAATGGCGGAACTTTTATTAACAGGAATAATAACAGATAGCGGTGGATTTAAATTTTCTTGTACGTCTAAAGACACTATGAACATTGTTTGTAAATTGCTAAATGGAAGCAATGTTGAAATTAGTAACATTATGAGCAATATATTTGAATCGGAAAATGATGAATATCTTGCATTTTATAAAGAGGCAATAAATAATACTGAATTAATAAATAATGGCAAGGTGGCTATTATTTCAATAAAAAATTCATTTTTTAAAAAGACCGGTATTGACCCCAATAGTGCAAAGAATTTAACTAGAATAGGAACTGAATTGAAATCTGTTTTAGTGACTGCATTAATTACTGAAGTTGAGCCAGGAATATGTAAGGTATCTTTCCGATCAAGACTTGGTTACGATTGTTCTAAATGTGCTAGCGTATTTGGTGGTGGCGGTCACAAACAGGCTTCGGGTTGTAAAATTTATGGTGACTTTTTTACAACAAAAGAGCGAGTAATTAAAAGTATTACGGATGGTCTTTTATGATAGGTTTTGTTAATTGCTATAAACCTAAAGGAGTTACATCTTTTTCTGTTGTATCTAAAATTAAAAGAATATATCAGACAAAAAAAGTTGGACATCTTGGAACGTTAGACCCTATGGCAGAAGGTGTGTTGCCAATAGCCATTGGCAAGGCAACTAAGCTTTTTGATTATTTTTTAACTAAAGATAAGTGGTATAATGCGGAATTTAGTGCTGGCTATTTAACAAACACTCAAGATGCAGATGGCGAAATAATTGCCAAAGATGACAGAGTTCCTAAAATAGAAGAAGTTAAGAAAACATTGCCTAATTTTATTGGAAAAATTGAACAAATTCCGCCAAAATTTTCAGCAAAAAAAATTAACGGAGAAAGGGCTTATAACCTTGCAAGACAAGGAAAAGAATTTGACCTTGTGCCAAATAAGGTCGAAATTTATACCATTTTGGCTTCTTATGGGTCGGTTGATAGTTTGTTTAAGTTCAAAATTCACTGCTCTGCAGGTACATATATTAGAACACTTGGGGTAGATATTTTTAATAAAATTGGATACCAAGCAACCATGACGAAATTAGTGCGTGAAGCGTCTGGGCCTTTTAAAATTAACGAAGCTTTAACGCTAGAAGAAATTGAAATGGATCCTGCACAAGCGCTTAATTCAATTGATAAATATTTGCCAGATTTTATTAACATTGAAGTTGATAATTTGCTAACACAAAAATTATTAAATGGACAAGCAGTAGAGTTCTGTGATGTTAAAAAAGGTGGTAAATATTTAGTCAAAAATAATAATGCAATTTTAGGTTTAGCAGAGCCAATTGAAAACAATATACTCAAACTTAAAATTAATTTATTCACTAAGGAGGAAGTAAATGATTGATTTTGGACCAGCAGGTATGAGCAATGATGCATGTATGCAAAAATTGACACTTGAAGAATATCTAGATAATATCACTAGTTTAGGTTTAACAAGTTACGAATATCCATTAACATATGGAACAAATATTAGTGATAATAGCGCAAAAAAAATTGGTGAATTATTTGCTAATAAAAAAATAAAAGCATCGGTGCATGCTCCTTACTATATAAATTTTTCGTCAAGCGAACCAGAAAAAATTGAAGCATCTATAAATTATTTGTTATCTTCTATAAGAAAGGCAAAATTAATGGGCGCAGACAGAGTCGTTTTTCATCCTGGTAGTTTAACAAAACAAACAAGAGAAGTTGCATTAAATAATTGTATAAACAATTTAAAATTGTTTTTAGAACGACTTGAAAAGGATGAAGACTTAAAAGGAATATATGTTTGTCCAGAAACTATGGGAAAGCATGGTCAAATTGGCTCCTGGAGAGAAGTACTTTTAATGTGCAAATTAAGTGATAGATTTATTCCTACCATAGACTTTGGGCATATAAATGCTTTCACAGGAGGAACTCTTAATACAAAAGAAAAGTTCACTGAAATTATTAATGCATTTGTTGAATGTGGGAAAACAGCAATACATATTCATTTTAGCCAAATTGAATATGGAGAGAAAGGTGAACTTAAACACTTAACTTTTCAAGATGGAAGTAAGTTTGGGCCAAGTTACATTAATTTTTTAGATGGAATTAAGCCGTTTAAAGATACTGTTGATATACGTGTAATTAGTGAATCGGCAGGAACACAAGAAAAAGATTCAAAAATTATGTTAGATTATTACAAAAAAGGGTTTTCAAAATAATATTAATGTGTTATTATAATAGACAGGAAAAAACAGGAGGAAAATAATGATTACAGCAGGTGAATTCAGAAAGGGTGTAACATTCGAGTTAGATGGAAAGGTTTATGTTGTAGTAGATTTTTTGCATGTAAAACCAGGTAAAGGTTCTGCATTTGTTAGAACAAAAATAAAAAATGTTGTAACAGGTCAAGTTATTGAAAAAACTTTTAACCCAACTGAAAGATTTGAAAAGGCACACATTGAAAGAAAAGATATGATGTATCTTTATGAAGACAGTGGTTTGTATTACTTTATGGATAACAATACCTACGAACAGATTCCACTTAACAAAAGTCAAGTAGAAGATGCTCTTAATTATATTACTGAAAATATGTCTTGCACCATTCAATTTTATAAAGGTGAAGCATTTTCAGTTGAACCACCACTATTTGTTGAATTAAAAATAGTTGAATGTGAACCAGGTATTCAAGGTGATACATCTAAGGCAGGATACAAACCAGCTACGCTTGAAACTGGCCTTGTATTGCAAGTTCCATTGTTCGTTAATAATGGCGAAACAATAAGAGTAGACACCAGAACAGGCTCTTATATGGAAAGAGTTTAAAAACTAAATTATAGTTTAAAATGTCGGTTTTTTAGCCGACATTTTTTTTATGCTTAAATTGTTATAGGCAGAAAAAATTTTAAGTAAATATATAGCAAAGGAGTAAATTTATGCTAAAAGATATTATTCCGTCTGAGTTATATAATTGCCTATTAAATAATTGCAATACTAAAGATATTATGGAAATAAGGATTAGGCAAAATAAGCCTATTTGTGTTTGTTTAAATGGAAATTATAGTACATTAACATTGCAGAATGGCAAAGAATTATATGCCGACAAAAAACTTATTGATTATATAATTTTGCGTGCAACTGATAGTTCTCTTTATTGTTATAATGACCAATTAAGACAATTTTATTTAACTTGCAGTGGTGGAATAAGAATTGGTATTTGTGGAGAAGTGGTAACAGAAAACGATAAAATAGCCACAGTTAAAAATATTTATTCTTTAACAATAAGAATTCCGCATGAAATTATTGGGTGTTCTAACAATATTCTAAATTATATTTATAACATGGGGAGAGTAAAAAACACTCTAATAATTTCTCCACCGGGAATGGGTAAAACTACCTTGCTTAGAGATCTTTCAAGAAGTATATGTTCTTGTGAAAAAATTATAAATGGATTGGTTATTGATGAACGCCAAGAATTGGCTGGTTATTGTGGTAGGGAAGAAAATTTAAATGTAGGAAATTATGCCGATGTTATTACAAAATCATCAAAACCAATTGGAATAATTGAAGGTGTTAGATCAATTAGACCAGATGTAATTTTTACCGATGAATTGAGAGATGAGCAAGATGCAAATGCCGTGTTATATGCTATGGCTTCTGGGGTTTCGGTAATTGCAACTGTGCATGGTGATTCTTTAAATTCTTTAACAAATAAGATGTTTATAAGACAGTTATTAAATAGTAGGCAAATTGAAAATTATATATTTTTATCAAATCGAAATGGAGTAGGAACAATTGATGCGATTTATAATAAAAATTTAAAACCAGTTTGGGGAGATAATGTATGAAGTATTTAGTTTGTGGTGGAATTTTAATTGGTTTTACTTATATTGGTATGTGTATAAGAAGTCAACTTACGGCAAAACATCAGTTTTTAAATCAACTTTGTCAATTTATTGAAGATTTTTTAATTAATGTAACTTATACAAAAATGCCATTAGAAGAATATATAAAAAGCAAAGATTGTACTAGTGGCTTTAATAAGTTTTTACTTAATTACTATAATTATAGAACGAATAAAACAGACATAAAGCCAATTATTAAAAATTTTTCAGAAGCAGAAGCAAATCAAGTTTTTGAATTTTTGGACAAGATTGGTGCGACTGATTCTAGCGGACAGATTGAAATACTATCTAATTATAAAATTATTTTTGCCAATCTTTTAAATAGTAGTGGTGAAAAGAAACAAAAGTATGGGTCGCTTGCAATTAAAATGTCGGTACTAATTGGTTTGTTGGTTGTGCTTTTATGTGTATAAGGAGATTGTATGGGGGTAGATATTTTATTCAAAATAGCGGGAGTTGGTTTATTAACGGCAGTTATTAATCAAATTTTAACCCAGGCAGGAAAAAATGAAATTGCAACATTATCTACTCTTGCTGGCGTTGTGATTGTTCTTGTTATGATAGTGGACATGGTGGCAAGTTTATTTGGGACAATAAGAAATTTATTTGGTTTATAAATTATGGTTGTAAAAATTATTGGAATTGCGTTAATAGGTACAATTTTATGCATCATTACAAAAAGTGTTAAACCAGACTTTGTTGTTTTTATTGTAATTGCTACTTCGGTGTTAATTTTAATAAGTATATTTGATGAGTTTGCTCTACTTATTAATACAAGTAAAACCTATTTAGCGGTACTGGACTATGGTGGAATAAATATATTGCAAACCATATTTAAAGTGCTTGGCGTTAGTTATGTTATTGAGTTTGCATCAGATATTGCAGAGGAAAGTGGGTTTTCTTCTATAGCAAATAAGGTTGTTTTTGCTGGAAAAATAATAGTTGCAACTATGTGTTTACCATATGTTCTTAATTTGTTTGAAATGGTATTAAATTTGATATGAAAAAAATGTTTTGTATAATAATTTTATTGCTATATTTGCTTTTGAAATAGTAAATACTTTTAACCGAAACCGAATGAAAGAACCCTGGAATGACACCTGTATTTTCCCGGATGGACCCTTTCGGCCGTTCGGTCCTCCGTGCGGATATTACTATCGTATAAACCTATAATTATCAACCACCTAAAAAACTGCGCCTATGATTGAATGAAACGGATCGGACCTAAATGTGACACTTCTCTGAAATTCTAAATTCCGCAAATCCTTATGGGATAAAATCGAACTTGTACGGAACCGCCGGTACGGAACGACGTGCCGCACGGGCTGCACAAACTTTTATTAAGTAATAAATGAGGAAATATGACAAGGATTATACAAAAGTATCTTTGTAAGACGATGTTCCGGTCATTCGTGCTGTTGTTGGGGCTGATGTCCGTCACGGAATTGAGCGCGAATCCCGACCTTTCCGCGCTGGAAAGCGGCATGGACGCACCGACGCCCGCTCCGCAAGGGGGGGGGGAGATTTGCCCTGACAGGCAAGGTGTTGGATGAGACGGGAGCCGGAATTCCGGGTGCTTCCGTCGTCGTCAAGGGCAGTACGCGGGGCGTTACGACCGACGTGGACGGCTCGTTCGAATTCGAGGTCGCCGCGGCCGACGTGCTCCAGATCTCCTATCTGGGTTACGAGACGCAGGAGATCACGGTGGGCGCCCAGACCAATATCACCGTCCAGCTCAAGCCGCAGGTTTCCGAGCTGGAGACCGTGACGGTCGTGGCCTACGGCAAGCAACGCAAGGAGAGTATCATCGGCGCCATCAACACGATCGACACCGACCAACTGCGGGTGCAGTCGGGACAGCTCTCGTCGAACCTGGCCGGTAAGCTGGCCGGTGTCGTCGTGATGCAGCGTTCGGGCGAGCCGGGCAAGAGCGCCGATTTCTGGATCCGCGGCGTGAACACCTTCGGCGAGAACAACAAGCCGCTGATTCTCGTGGACGGTATCGAGCGCGAAATGGACCTCGTGGACGTGGACGACATCGCGTCGCTTTCGATTCTGAAGGACGCTACGGCCACGGCGCTCTACGGTGTGCGCGGTGCGAACGGTATCGTGCTCATCACCACCAAGCGCGGTTCGGAAGGGGCCGCCAAGGTCAGCGTCAAGGCCGAGTTCGGCCTCACGCAGCCGGTGAAGGTCCCCGAGATGGCCAATGCCGAGCAGTGGATCGACTACTACAACGAAATCTCCACCTACGAGGAGGGTTCGATCAAGCCGATCGACGACTATCAGAAGCAAATGTACCTGAGCGGCGCCGATCCCGACCTCTATCCGAACGTGGACTGGATGGACGCCATCTACAAGAATCTGGCGATGACCGGCCGCGTGAATGTCAGCGCGTCGGGCGGTAACAAGAACGTCCGCTACTACGTGGGCGGTTCCTACTATACGGAGGGCGGTATGTTCAACATGGCCGACAACAACAATTACAACGCCCAGATGAACTTCAACCGCTTCAGCTTCCGTTCGAACATCGACATCAACATCACCAAATCGACCGAGCTGGGCCTTTCGCTTTCGACGCAGTACACCAGCAAGAACAAACCCGGCGGCGTGAATTCCGACGTGAACAACGATTTCTACGCCTATGCGATGCGCACGACGCCGATTTCGAACCCGACGATCTATTCGGACGGCACGCTGGCGGTTCCTCCCGAGGGCGGCGGCGCGGTGAACGTCTATAACATGCTCAACTACCAGGGCTACACGAAGGACAACCGGACGATGGCCCAGTCGCTCATCTCGCTGACGCAGGACTTCTCGGACATCATCACCGAGGGCCTGAAGGTGAACGCCAAGTTCTCGTGGGATATCGACAGCAACAA
>CAJJIV010000052.1 GCA_905187655.1 uncultured Eubacteriales bacterium
CCTTCTATACAAAAGAACAAATAATCTTTAGAAATTTTTTTTGAATTGTGTTCTATGCCTTTAATTTCAATCTCTGAATCACCAAACAAACTATAATCTATTCCATTTAATAAGTCTTTAAGTTTCATATATGGTCCCCTTTTTAAAATTTTATCATAACCGATGAACCCACCGAAATTTTTTCTCCAGCTTTAACAGATTGATATGAAACAATATCTCCTTCTCCTTCGGTAACGTAATAAAGCCCAAGTCCAGCAAGTATACTTCCTGCTTCGGTTAGGGTTTTACCGATGCAGTCTGGCATTTCAATTAGTTTATCTTCATCTATAACAGTTTCTGTATATTCACCTTTAAGTTTATAAATTTCTTTCAATATTTCACCTGCAACTGGAGTTGCTACAATATTTCCATAAATGCTAGTTCGCGGTTCATCTATAATCACCACTACCAAATATTTAGGATCTTCAACAGGAGAAAAGCAAACATAAGATCCAATATAGTTACCAGTGGAAACAACCCCATTATCATACTTTTGTGCTGTCCCTGTTTTACCACCAACAGTATGACCTTCTACTTGAGAAGCCTTCCCACCGCCCCTTAGAACAACTTGTGACATTATGTATCGCATATTGTCAACAATTTTTTCATCTACCACTTTATTAAGTCTTGTCGGTTCATTTGTATATACAACTGTACCATCGTCAGCATATATTTTTTTCACAAAAAATGGTTGCATTAAATATCCATCGGTAATACATGCAGAAACACTAGATGCAAGTTGCAAAGCACTTATTGCAATAGATTGACCAAACCCCATTCTTAAAAAATCGTTAAGCATTGCACTATCTTTATCAATAACTATGCCAGAACACTCGCCTGGATAATCAATTCCAAGAACTGAATCAAAATGAAATAATTCAACATATTTATAAAAATTATCAATACCAATATCGCTGACTACCTGCATAAACACACAATTGCAACTATTAATAAACCCTGTTGTTAAAGTTTGTGGACCATGTCCTGTCTTTTTGTGACAATTAGTTCGCACCCCATCAACTATACGGTAGCCTGGACAATAATACCCATGATCTATTGATGTAACTCCAAGGTCTAACGCAATTGCTGCCACAATTGTTTTAAAGGTTGAACCCGGTTCATAACTATCACATATTGTAAACGCTCTTGATAATTTATTTAAACTTTCTAAATCGTCTCGAGGTATATTATTTAAATCATAACTAGGCAACGTGCATACCGCCAATATTTCACCAGTATTTGGATCCATAACAAGTGAAGATACAGATGTTGCCATGGTGTCTGATAATGCTTTTTTTAAAATTGTTTCAAGCTTTGCTTGAATCATAAAATCAATTGTTAATTCTAAATTTAAGCCACTAATACTTGGTATATAATAACTTTTAGAATTTTCTAACTCACTCCCTTTGGCATCTCCATCAACCAAACTAATGCCTTTAACACCTTTTAAATAGGTGTCATAGTATGATTCAAGACCTGTTAAACCTATTCCATCGCTACTAGTAAATCCTACAATTTGTGATAGCAAGGAATCATAATTGTAGTTTCTATTAAAACTTTCTGATGCAACAAATGAGTTGATATTTAAATTTAATAATTCTTCTACCTGCGCTTTGGTTGCACCATTTACTAACAACACTTCAGAAATAGTATAATCACTTATTTTGTTTTTTACTTGCTCTTTGTCTAAATTTAAAACATTTGCATATATTTCCGCTTCGTGGTCAACATCTTCCACTAAAGTATGCCTAACATATATGTCATATACACTATAAGAAGAAACAAGGAACAAACCATTTCTATCGGTAATTGCCCCACGTTTTGCTTGCGTTGGAATATCTCTTAGCCACTGATCCAAAGCTTTGCTTTGTAAAAATTTTGAGTTGTGAACTTGCACTACATACAATCTTCCTATAATAACAAAAAAGCCAAGTAAAAATACTATTGATAATGCAATAATTCGCTTTTTTAAATTAACACTAGAGTACATAAAAAAACTCCTTTAATAATGTTTATTAAAGGAGTTTTTTAATTATGCTTTTAATTAAAACAGATTAGAGAAAAATTCGCAAAGTTTATCAAACCAATTTGTTGTTTCTGTTATTTGTATATATTCTGGACGTTCTGAAAAATTAACAGGTGTAGTATTGCCAGTGCTTATGTCAGTAAATCCAGCAGGAATTGAGTTATTAATGCTTTCTTCACTGGTTAAGTTAGTATATTGATTATCTAACACATTTACTTCTTTTGTTATTGTTTGATATTCTAATTGCTTTAGGGATATTGAATTTTTAACTGCTCCAATTGCGCAAGCATTATATATACAGAACGCAATTAGTAAGCATGCGACAATTGAATACATCGCAACAAAAATTTTACCCCTTGCATTAAGCTTAATTTTCTTAGTTTTAAAGGTTTGTTTTTGTTCCTCGGTAACAACTTTCTGCCTTTCTACATTAGGCATAAAAGTTTTCACAATCATATAATCGTCATCTGGTTTATTGCTGTTTAATTCATCTACATTATATTCTTTTTCTACCTCATAAGAAGGTGTGTCTATTTCTTGAGTTTCTTCAGATGTTTGAAGATTGGAATCGTAATTAGTTGTATAATCGCTAATAGTGGCATAATTATTGTTGTCAACATCAAATGATTGCTGACCTTCTATTTGCTCATTGTTATAATTTGGGTTAGCAAAATATGAAACATTAGGGTTTGATGATGAAAATCCACCATATCTGTCTTGCTCTGTTTCTATTCTTCTTTTTGTAGCGATCATAACTTTTCTCCTTAAAGCACTTCAAGAATTCTTAGTTTCGCACTTCTGGATCTAGTATTAATTTCTAATTCCGTTTCGCTTGCCGTAATAGGTTTTTTGTTTATTAATTTTCCTTTTGCCTTATGATTACAAACACAAACTGGCAGTTGCGGTGGGCAAATACAATTTGTTGAAAGCTCGCCAAAAGCTTGTTTAACTATTCTATCTTCCAAAGAATGAAATGAAATTATTGCAATTCTTCCACCTTTATTTACAACGGTTGGCAAACTAATAATTAAGTCATATAAGCCTGTCAATTCATCATTAACTTCTATCCTTATTGCTTGAAATACCCGTTGTACACTGGACAAAGATTCCCTCTTGTTATATCTATTCACACATCTCTGCACCGCATCTTTAAGTTCATATGTAGTTTTCAAAGGTCTACTTTTTATAATTTCGTCAGCAATTTGACGGCTTAATCTTTCTTCTCCATAGTTATATATAATGTTAGCAAGTTCTTCTTTAGAATATTCATTTACAATTTGCTCAGCAGTTAATGTGTCGTTTTGATTCATTCTCATATCTAATGGTGAATTTTGTTTATAACTAAATCCTCTCTCTATTGAGTCTAGTTGATGAGATGAAACCCCTAAATCTAGCAAAATGCCATCTACTTTAATTCTTTTGTTTATTAGATATTCTGTTATCGATTTGTAATTTTGATTTACGTAAGTAACTTGATCTTTGTATTTTTTAAGTCTAATTTGTGAATATGCAATAGCTTCACTATCTCGGTCAAATGCAATTAATTTTATATTCTTTTTAGATACTAAGATTTTTTCGCTGTGCCCAGCCCCTCCAAGAGTTCCATCTACATAAATCGAGTTGTCTTTTAAATTTAATCCTGCTATCACTTCATTTAATAGTACTGGAATATGATATTCTGCCACTGATATTACACTCCATAATCTTTTAAATTAGATAATTCAGCATCATAATCCATATTAAGAGAGTAGTCTTCCCATACTTCTTTTGCCCAAATTTCCACTCTATTTCCTACTCCAATTAAAATAATATCTTTATTTATATTGGCAAATTCTTTTAAATTTTGTGGAAGCAAAGTTCTTCCTTGGTTATCAGTTTCTAATTCAAAAGCTGAAGACAATAACAATCTTAATGATTTTTGAGCAGTTTCATCAAACATTGAAATGTTTTTGGACTTATCTACTACACCACTTTGTAGCTCTGTTGCAGAGAACAAGAACAAACAATGTTGGGTACCCTTTGTTAGAACTAATTCTTCACCTAAAATAGTTTTAAACTTTGTTGGTATCCTAAACCTGTTTTTTGCATCAAGTTGGTGATTATATGTGCCAATTAGCATCATAAATAGATACACTCCTATGCTTGAATTAATTACATTATACACTAACTATTTTTAATTTCCAACCACTTTTAACCACTTTTGGCAAATTTTTGATATTTTTTAATAATAATCCACAAAAAAATATCGACAAATAATGTCGATATTTTCATAAATATAGTTCTTATTCTATAACTATTGGTTCAAAGTTTGTTTTATCACAAGAAGATAAAAAATATTTAACACCATTAATTTCCACATTGAATTTTGAATATTTTGTTTTACCATGAAGATGTCCATATACCACTTTGCTTACGCCATAACTTTCTATTAAATTGGTAAATTCATTACAATTTAATGAACTATTAAATGGTGGATAGTGTAAAATACAAATAATTTCTTCGCCTTTTGTTTGCTGTTGTTTAGCTTTTGTTAGTGCCATCTCTAATCTTATTAGTTCCCTGTTATAAATCTTTTGGTCACTTTCAGAAAGTTTGCAACCTTCTTCTGGAACCATCCAACCGCGAGTACCACAAAAAATTTTATCATCAATTTTGATTGCATCATTTTGCAAGGCATACGTTCTTGGTGGCAAAATTTCTCTTACTCCTGAAATAGATTTCCACCAATAATCGTGATTGCCTCGCACTATAATTTTTATACCATTTAAACTGGATATAAATTCAAAATCTTTTTGAGTATCCGCTATTTGCATTGCCCAACTAATGTCACCGGCAATAATAACTACATCATTGTCGGTAACAGTTCTATTCCAATTGTTTTTTACCTTTTCTTCATAATCTTCCCATTTTTCGCCAAACACATTCATAGGTTTATCGGTTTGAAAAGAAAGATGTAAATCTGACAGTGCGTAAACTCTCATATTTATTTACCTTAAATAAATTGTTCAATTCGTAATAACAACTCTTCTCCGCCAGTCCTGTTAAGCGAAGAAACCACATATATATTTGAAATCCCTTGTTTTGTATAAGTTGCAAGCATTTGCCTGTTTTTACCCTGTTCAGCCTTGCTTAATTTGTCTGCCTTTGTCGCAACAATAGTAAATGGAATGTTGTAATACACTAAGTAATTAATCATTTGTAAATCCTTGTCATTGGGTTTGTGCCTTATATCCAGCAAAAGCAAACAATTTACTAAGTTTTGTGAATTCTTAAAATAGTCGTCCATCATTTTTCCCCACGCCTCTGAATTCGCTTTGCCCGCCTCATTATACCCATAGCCTGGCAAATCTACAAACAAAAACTGATCATTATTAACCGAAAAATAATTAATAAGTCTAGTTCTACCAGGAGAACTAGACGCTTTTGCTATTTTTGAATTGGTTAAATAATTAATTAATGAACTTTTCCCTACATTACTTCTTCCAACAATGGCAATTTCTTTTAAATTAAAACTATTGTCCGCTGTTGTTGAACTTTTAAGAAACTTTATAGTTTTTATCTTCATTTGTTCCCTCTTTTAAAGGAATAATTGGGCTTTCTTCATACACATAACTAGGAATTATTTTTTCGTTTTCGTTTTTAACAATAATCTTTTTTATTTTATCATTACTTGGGCTCGTATACATAAGTGGAAGCATTGTATCTTCTAATATATTTCTAAGTCCTCTTGCTCCCGTTTGTAACTTTATTGCCTTTTTGGCAAAATATCTAATAGCATCTTTTTCAAATTCAAGATCAATGTTATCCATCTTAAACATCTTTTTATACTGTTTGATTAATGCATTTTTTGGCTGAGTTAAAATCTTTACCAAAGCATCTTCGTTAAGACTATCTAGACTAACAGTAATTGGAATTCTCCCTACAAACTCTGGAATTAACCCATACTTTATAAGATCATGTGGCTCACATTCTTTGCAAATTCCACTTTGGTCTCTTTCAACCTTAGATTTTACAACACCACCAAACCCAAGAGCAGAAGAATCTTTTCTGGTTTCAATAATTTTATCTAGTCCTACAAAAGCTCCCCCACAAATAAACAAAATATTTGTGGTATCAATCTGAATGCACTCTTGATTAGGATGTTTTCTACCTCCTTGAGGCGGAACATTTGCAACTGTACTTTCTAAAATTTTTAGTAATGCCTGTTGCACCCCTTCACCAGACACATCTCTGGTAATTGAGACATTTTCACTCTTTCGAGCAATTTTGTCTATTTCATCTATATAAATAATTCCCTTTTCCGCTGCCTTAATATCATAATTAGCATTTTGAATTAACTTTAATAAAATATTTTCAACATCTTCACCAACATAACCAGCTTCTGTTAGTGTTGTTGCATCTGCAGTTGCAAAAGGTACTTTTAATATTTTTGCCAATGTTTTAGCTAAAAGTGTTTTGCCACAACCTGTTGGCCCTAACATTAAAATATTGCTCTTTTCTAGGTCTAGGTCTTCATTTGTCTTTTTAAGTGCATTGCTTAAATTATAATTAACTCTTTTATAGTGATTGTAAACAGCAACGGATAAAACCTTTTTGGCTTCATCTTGTCCAACAATGTATTCATCTAATGCTTCTTTAATTTCTACCGGTCTTGGTAAGTCTATAATTTCTTTAGTACATACAGACTTATCTGCCTCTTTAAGCATATTGCCACACTCATTTATGCAAGCATCGCAAATGTATGTAGTCCCATCTGGGCTAGAAACTAATTGTTTTACATCTAATTTGCTTTTGCCACAAAATGAACATCTTGGTATTAATTCGTCACTCATTATAATTCTCCGTAAAATATAATTGTATTATCTTTTATTAAATATTTTGTCTATCAAACCATATTTAAGGGCTTCTTCAGGAGAAAGGAAGTTGTCTCTGTCTGTGTCCTTTTCAATGGTTTCAAGCGATTGACCCGTCTTTTCTGCCAAAATTTTATTTAATCGCTTTTTTGTTTTCATAATATGCTCGGCATGTATTGCAATATCACTTGCTTGGCC
>CAJJIV010000053.1 GCA_905187655.1 uncultured Eubacteriales bacterium
CTGTCTTAACAATTACATTTTCAAGTATATTTATACTGGTATTTACAATAAACAATAGAACTTCCACGCTCCAAACCATTTCTAAAATTACCCCCATGGGAGCAATAAGTATATTGGTTACCAATGCGCAAACGAAGCAAAAAATTGAAAACGCAACCATTTGTATTCTAGAAACACACTCATATTACCAAACAGATAAAAACGGTACTACTGAACTTATATCACTACCTGCCGAACAGGAACAATCTTTACCCATTACAATTAAACAAAAGTGCAAATACTACACAATTATGGTATATAAAAACGGCTTTAACGAACATATAGTATTTGATGTCAAAATTGAACAAAACCAAAATAAAGTCGGATATAGTATTCCGCTTGTCCCAATAATAAACGAAGAAGACAGAATGCCAACAATTTCATACGAGCCTCAGAAGTCTGCAACAATTAATAGACTAATAAGAGAATATAAAAAATAAAAAAGTAGAAAGCATTAAATTAACTTTCTACTTTTTATTAATTAAACTATTTAGTTTCAATAATACCAATTGTTCCATCTGCCTTTTTATATAACAAACAAACTTTGTTAAGTTTTGCATGTAAAAATACAAAGAAATCATTGCCAACCATGTCCATTTGTGCAAGAGCGTCTTCCTCGGTCATAGGAATAAGTTCATAAGTTTTTCTCTTTGTAATTTTAGGAAGCTCAAATTTTGGCTTTTCATCAAAGTATTCAAACTCACCTGCTTCTGGCTTAATATTTCGTTTTGCCTGAAACTTTTCGCCATATTTAATTATTTGTCTTTCAATTTTAGCCAAACAATTATCTAAGTTTGCATACATATTATCAGATTCAACTTCACTTCTAATAAACATTTTACCACATGTCACATTAAGTTCCATTTTCAGTCTGTCTTTATTGCTAGTGCAAACGACCTTGCTTGTTGCTGGTTTATCAAAAAATCTGTCAAGTTTGCCAACTTTTTTCTCAATTAACCCTTTAAGTCTTTCACTTGGGGTATAATTCCTTCCAACGATATCAATTTTCATAAATTTTTACTCCTCTTGTTTTTGTCTAATAAATATTATAACTTATTTAACTAAATTAGTCCAACGATTTAAAGATAAATTCACCATCTTTATAATCAACTTCAATTTTAGTGTTTTGTTTCAAGTTGCCCATTAAAAGTTCTTCTGCAAGTTTATCTTCAACTTTTTGCTCAATAACTCTTTTAAGTGGTCTTGCCCCATAAGTAGAACTATAACCTTCTTTAACAAGTCCATCAATAGCCCTTGCATTAAAACCAACTTGAATGTTTTGCACTTTTAATTTTTTGTTTAAATTTGCAATTAAAAGTGTTGCAATCTGCTTAATTTCTTCTTGTTTAAGTGGCTCAAAAACAATAACCTTGTCTACTCTGTTTATAAACTCTGGCTTAAACCTTTCTTTAAGCGCATTCATTAAAAGTTCTTTTACATCAACTGAAGCACTAGCCTGCTCATTAAAGCCAAGTTTATTTGTATTTTTAGGTAAATCTGCAACACCTACATTAGAAGTCATTATAATAATAGCATTTTTAAAACTAACCGTTCTGCCCTGGCTATCTGTTAACCTACCCTCATCAAGTACTTGTAACAACAAGTTATATACATCAGTATGTGCTTTTTCAATTTCATCAAAAAGGACTACCGAATATGGTTTGCGCCGTATCTGTTCAGTTAACTGCCCCCCTTCATCAAAACCAACATATCCTGGAGGCGATCCAATTAATTTAGAAACCGAATGAGATTCCATATATTCACTCATATCAATTCTTATTACTGAATTTTCATCATCAAACATCGCTTCGGCGAGTGCTTTGGTTAACTCGGTTTTACCAACACCTGTTGGGCCTAAGAAAATAAACGAGCCAATAGGCCGTTTAGGGTCTTTAAGACCCGCTCTTGCACGTCTTATGGCCTTGCTTACCGATTCAATTGCTTCATTTTGTCCAACAACTCGCTTGTGCAAAACTTGTTCCAAATTAAGCAACCTTTGCTTTTCACTTTCAGTCAACTTTGTTACTGGCACACCGGTCCAGTTAGAAACAACCTTGGCAATTTCACTTGCACCAACAATACCAGTCTGATTACCCTTAGATGCCGTCCAAGCCCCCATTCTTACTTGATAATCACCTCTAAGCTCTTTAAGCTTTTGTTTACATTGCTCGGTATAAGCCCAATCTCCAGTTTTTTCCGCTTCCTTCTGTTGCATTTCATACTCTTTAATTTGTTTAGAAATAGACTTAATGTCATCAGGAAGCATACTTCCTTCAACCCTTGCTTTACTGCACGCCTCATCAATTAAATCAATTGCCTTGTCCGGTAGATATCTATCCATTATATATCTAACAGAAAGAGACACCGCTGACTCAATTGCATCATCTTTAATTTTAACACCATGAAAAGCCTCATAAGAATCTCGTATACCTTTTAAAATTTTAATTGTATCTTCTTCTGATGGCTCATTTACCATTATTGGCTGAAATCTGCGTTCAAGTGCTTTATCTTTTTCAATAAATTTTCTATATTCCTCGGTGGTGGTTGCACCAATTGTCTGCATTTCACCACGAGCCAAATACGGCTTTAATATATCTGCTGGGCTAATTTCATTATCATGCGCCCCTGCTTGTGCAAGAGTATGAATTTCATCAATAAAGACAATAATGTTTTTACTTGAAGTTATTTCATTAATTGCATTTTTCAGCCTTTCTTCCATAGAGCCACGATACTTTGTGCCTGCCATCAACGAGCCAATTTCAAGCGAAAAAACAATTTTATCTTTTAGCAGTTCAGGAACTTCACCTTTTACAATCGCCTGAGCCAGACCTTCAACAATTGCCGACTTACCAACACCTGCTTCACCAATTAAAACTGGATTATTTTTTGTTTTTCGACATAGTATTTCAATAATCCGATTTGTTTCTTGTTCTCTGCCAATAACAGGATCCATTTTTCCACGCCTTGCACGATTAGTTATATCTACACCCATTGTTTTAAGCGACTCTGGCAAAAACTCATTTATATCAGCCTTCTCCCTGTTAATTGTTTGTTTATCTTCAGCACCTGGCTCACCAGTGGCACTATAACTATCATCTTCTCTTAATTCACCATTAACAATTACATAGCCAACATCATCAATCATAGCATTAATATTAACACCAAGATTTCTTAAAATATCACAAGCCATATTAGCTTTATCTGCCAAAATTGCATATAACAAATGTTCAGTGAAAATATAATTACTATTTTGACCATAAGCAATGCTTTCTGCTGTTTTTAAAATATTTTTAACTTTAGGAGAATAATCAACCGCAACATTGTTGCTAAGCGGTGTTCTATCTCTATAAAGCTCTTTAACTTGTTTTTCAAGAATTTTAATATCAATTTTATACTTTTTTAAGACTTTTGCAGCCATACACTTTTCAACAGATGCAACACCCATTAAAAGATGTTCAATTGCAATATAATTTGAACCAGTAGAAATCGCATAATGCTTTGCATTTGCAATTGCTGACTTTACATTTTCTGCAGGACTTAATCCAAACATAATAAATTCCCCCTTTTATTTAATTCTAAAGTTCTTTAAATTTTTATATAAGTAGCCAGCTCTAAACTGACCAATCTCTTCATCTGATAAATTCTTGCCACAAAGTTTAATTATTGCCGAGTCTGAACAATAATCAATTAGTTTATCAATAAAACTATTATCGGTTAAAACAATTAGACCTAGCGCAATTCCAAGCTTAACTTCACCTGCAAGCTTCATAAATTCTTCATAGTCAATTGTATAGCAATTTGTTAAAATTCCATAAGCTCTCCACGAAAGGTCGGTCACATATTCCGGATTTGTTTCCAAAATTTTCTTTCTCGCAACTTGTTCAAGTTCACATATTCTAGTTACTGCCGAGTTAACCATAGAAATAATTTCACGCTCACTTATTCCAATACTAATTGCATTACTCACTTGATACATATACCCAAGCGATGCACTACCTTCCCCAGTTACCCCTCTTACAGTTAAACCCTTAGATTTTACCGCATTAATAATTCCATCAATTTCTGACTGCAAGGTAAGCGCCGGCAAAAACAACATAACACTTGCCCTAAGCCCAGTACCTACATTAGTTACGCACGATGTTAAATATCCATATTTGTCACTGTAAGCAAAATCTAATTTAGAACTAAGCTCATCATCAATTTCATTAATTAAAGAAAAAGCCTTATCTAATTGCATTCCTGGCAAAATGCATTGTTCTCTTATATGGTCCTCTTCATTTACCATAACGCTAACTTTTTCATCGTTTCTTATTATAACCGCGCCACTTTGTTTATTATTAATTAAGTCTTTACTAATTAGATGTTTTCCAAACATAACTTTACTATCAACTTCAGATAACGCACTAATTTTATACACCTTATACTTTCCAAGTGGCATTAACGCTACAGCAACCTTTGAAATCAAATCTTCTCGCTTTGCCAAGTCTTTATTTAAGGCAAATGAAATTCCTTTAACATTTCTTGCTACTCTAATTCGGCTTGTAATAACAACATTTTGATATAAATCTTGTTCTCTCAATTTTTGTCGCCTCCATTAGAGTACTCTATATTATTCGGGTCCCATGCTCGGTCAATTGCACTTTTTTTTGTGTATTTGTTAACGTTTTGGTTAAATATTCGTTCGGGAACCTTTCCAACATTTGAACATTTCCCATGAATAGAAACAACAACTCTTTCTATATCCGCATCAAAATTTTCATAACACTTTGCACAACCAACATAATTTGAATTTAAAAATTTCTCCAAACTTGTGCCACAATTTGAACAAACAATTTCTTTGTTATCCTTATTCCAAAAATCGGAAACATGCGAACTTTCTTCAATTGGCGAAGATATTTTTTGCAAACATTCTAAACACAAGTATGTTTTAATTTTTCCAACCGAACTATCTACCGACCTTTCACAAACTGCTTCTTTACTATTACATATTGAACAAAGCATTTTACGCCTCCTTGTCTTTAAGTAGTTGCATTAAAACACTCTTAAAAATATTTGCTCTTATTTTATCTTTAAAAGAGAATGGCATAGAAAGCGCTGTGTCACTGATACTTGCCAAAATAAGCGAGCGTTCTCTACTTGTAAGGAACTTTTCAGTAACCAACCGGTTTAAAATTTGGCCCGCCCTTTTTTCAGTCAATTCATCACCAACACTTTCTAAAATAAGACCACTAACAAAACTATCTTCACTTATGGGCACTCTAGAAATTCTAACGTAACCGCCTCCACCCCTATGACTTTCTTTAATGAAACCACGGTCCATAGTAAATCTGGTGTCAAGAACATAATTTATTTGACTTGGAACACAAGAAAAAAACGAAGCAAGTTCGTTTCTGCTTATGTCTATATAAGTTTCATCACCTAGCGATTTTAAAATAAACTGTTCAATAATATCACTAACATTAGCCATCACACACCTCCGACATTTGTTTAAGGTCAAGAATAGTCAAACTTTAATTAAAGTATAAACGGCTGACCTATATTTGTCAACCGTTTTTCTTTAAGTATTTTAATTTTCTATTTTCTAGATTCTCCATAATAAACCAAGCCAATAGTTCCTGGTCCACAGTGTGTGCCAATTACTGGACCAACTGGATATCTAACAATTTCAACCTGATCACCAACAACTTTTCTAATTTCAGCTTCAGCCCAGTCTGCATCTTCTTTATTGTCAGCATCAAGCAAATAAATAGGATATTCTCCAATTTTTCTTATATTAGTTTTAAGGGTTTCAATAATTTTTTGAATTGACTTACGCATACCCTTTCCTGTCCCAATTTTTTCAATAGTGCCTTCATCGTTAACCTTAAGAATAGGCTTAATATTAAGCAAACCTCCAATAACAGCAGTAGTTGCAGAAATTCTTCCCCCTCGTTTTAAATGAGATAAACTATCAACAACAAAGCTAATTGCAACATGCTTAGAAAACTCAGTTAAGAAGTCAATTATTTCTTGGTCACTTTTTCCAGCCTTATGCATCTTTGCCGCTTCAAGAGCCTGAAAGCCACCACCAACACAAATTGACTTTGTATTAAAGGGAATAAGTTTGCGTTCTGGATATTTTTCCTTAAGAACATTTAAAGCATTTTTCATATATTCAAAGGTTCCACTCATTTTGTCGCTAAAGTGAACATACAAAATGTCTTCGCCATTTTTAAAATATGGTTCAAAATATTCTATATACGCTTGTGGGTTAAGCGCAGAAGTAACAGGAACACTGCCTTCTCTCATTCTTTGAAATAGCTTTTTAAAATCGGTATTTCTGCCCATATCATAAAAATGCTCTTCACCATCAAGTGTGTATGGCATTTCAATAACCTTAATATCATATTTGTCTACATCTGTATACCACATTTCGCAATCGGTATCTGTAAAAAAAACACTCATAATTCTCTCCTTTTGTTTATATATTAATTATACCAAAACTATTTTAATCAATCAAATAAAA
>CAJJIV010000054.1 GCA_905187655.1 uncultured Eubacteriales bacterium
TACTTTCATAACAGACCTCCATTAAAATTATTTTATAATAGTATAAGAAAAAAATAAAAAAATATTCGAAAAAAGTTGAAAATAACATTTCGAATATTTCTTTAAAATTTGGTTATTATATTAGTTAAAAATTTGAATTTTATTTTTTAAATTGTGAATTATACAAGTCTGCATAGAATCCGTTTTGAGCCATTAGCTCTTCGTGATTTCCATGTTCTATTATGTTTCCTTCGTTCATAACCAATATCATGTCTGCATTTCTAATTGTTGAAAGTCTGTGTGCTATTATGAATGAGGTTCTGCCTTCTGTTAGTTTATCCATGGCTTGTTGTACAAGTTCTTCTGTACGTGTGTCTACACTACTGGTTGCTTCGTCTAGTATTAAGAATGGGGCATTTTTTATCATTCCACGTGCAATTGTAAGCAATTGTTTTTGACCTTGAGATATGCTCTCTGAATCGCTTAATGTGTAGTCTAGTCCACCAGGTAGTGTTTTTATAAATTTATCTATTCCGACAGTTTTGCAAGCTTTCATTATGTCTTCGTCAGAGACTTCTTTGTTGTATTTTATGTTGTCTCTAATTGTTCCATTAAATAGCCAAGTGTCTTGTAATACCATTATGAACAGGTCGTGTATGTTTTCACGAGATAGCTCTTTTGTTGAAACTCCGTCTATTGTAATGTTTCCGTCTGCTATGTTATAGAATTTCATAAGTAGGTTGACCATTGTTGTTTTTCCAGCTCCTGTTGGACCAACTATTGCAACTTTTTGACCTTTTTTTACATCACAGCTGAAATCTTTTATAACTGTTTTTTTGCCATCATAAGAAAATTTTATGTGGTCAAATACAATGTTTCCTTCAACTTTTGCTGGATCAAGATGCTTAGTGATGTTTTTCTGTTCATCCATTTCAGGTTCTTCTAAAAATTCGAAAACTCTTTCTGAAGCAGCTGCTGTTGTTTGTAAGTTTGTCATACCTTGAGCAATTTGTGTTAAAGGCCCTGTGAATAAGCGTATGTACATCATGAATGCTACTATAACACCAAATGTGATGCTTCCGTTCATTGTTAAGATTGCACCAACAACACAAACAGCAACATAACTAAAGTTTCCAATAAAGCTCATTATAGGTTGGCTTAAGCCAGATAAGAATCTACTCTTTTTATTACATTCATACACACTTTGGTTTAATTTGTCAAAGGTCTCAGAAGCTTCTTTTTGACCATTGTAAGCATTTACAACGTTATGGTTTGAATATATTTCTTCAATATGTCCATTTAATTTTCCAAGTTCAACTTGTCTTGCATTAAAGTATTTTTGAGATTTTGCCATTATAACAAACATTGCAACAAATCCAAGTAGGGAAGATACAATACCTGTTATGGCTAAAATCCAGTTTGTATAGAACATCATTATTATTGAACCTATAAATAATGTTATTGCTCCAACTAGTGTTCCTAAACTTTGGCTTAATGACATAGCAATTGTATCAACATCGTTTGTAACTCTTGATAATAAATCTCCATAGCTGTGTGTATCGAAATATCTAAGTGGAAGTTTATTAATCTTTTTAGATATTTGAGTACGCATTTTTTGAGCAAATTTATTTGCAACTGTTGCCATTATTATGCCTTGTAAAAAGTCAAATAGTGCACTTATAAGATAAATAATAAGAAGGAACAATGCTATAGAATTTATTGTATCAAAGTTCATTCCAGTAATTAATCCATTTGTAATTTCGTTTGTTAAATCACTCAATCTGTTTGGTCCAATTATTGATAAAACAGAGCTAAAGCAAGAAAGTACTAGTGCAACAATTACTAATGGAAGTAATTTATTTAAATAATGAACAAGTTTTTTTACTGCTGTTTTTAAATTTTTTGGCTTTTCAGCAGGAGCGTTTCTACCAAAGTTACGTGGCTTTTTCTTGTAATCTTCTTCGTTATCCATTTTCTAGTTCCTCCTTTGATAATTGTGAATATGCAATTTCCTGGTACACTTTGCAATTGCTTAAAAGCTCCTTATGTGTGCCCATTCCAACACATTCTCCATTTTCCAATACTATAATTTTGTCTGCATTTAATATAGTTCCAATTCTTTGTGCAACTATTATATTTGTAGAATCTTTAGTGTAATTTCTTAACTCTTCTCTTAGAGTGTAATCTGTTTTGTAGTCTAATGCACTGAAAGAGTCGTCAAATATATATATTTCTGGATTTCTTGCGATGGCTCTTGCAATAGCAAGTCTTTGCTTTTGACCACCAGATAAGTTTGTTCCACCTTGTGCAACATGAGCTTCATATTTTTCAGGCATCTTTTCAACGAATTCTTCTGCTTGTGCAATTTCTACAGCTTTCTTTATTGTGTCTTCTGAAATTTCACCTTTTCCATTGTCTCCATATGCCACATTGTAGTTAACCGAACCGCTAAACATTACAGCCTTTTGAGGAACATAGCCTAGCTTGTTGTGTAAAAATTCTTGATTATAGTCTTTTACATCAACACCATCTACTAAAATTGTTCCTTCTGTTGCATCATAAAATCTTGGTATTAAGTTAATCATTGTTGTTTTTCCAGAACCTGTTGAGCCAATTATTGCAACTGTTTCACCTTGATGAGCCGTAAACGATATATTTTTTAATACATAATCATCTCCATCAGGATATTTGAATGAAACATTTTTAAATTCGATTTCGCCTTTTTTATCAGTCACATCGCTATTTACTTTTCCATCTTTAATAGAAGGCTTTGTATCTAAAACTTCTGCAATTCTTTGAGCAGAAACCTGAGCTCTTGGGTACATTATAAATATCATTGCAAGCATTAAAAACGACATTATAACTTGCATTGCATAACTTGAAAATACTACCATGTCGGCGAAAAGTGGCAATTTATCCATCATACTTGCAGAATCTATTAATCTACTTCCAACAAAATAAATTGAAAGTGTTAAAGTATTCATTACCAAATAAATTACAGGAGACATTGCTGACATGGCTCTTTGGTTAAACATTTGAGTATTTGTAAGTTCTGTGTTTCCAACTTCAAATTTATCTTCTTGATATCCTTCTGCATTGAAAGCTCTTACGACTCTTATACCAGTAAGGTTTTCACGAGTAAGTTCGTTTATATTATCAATCATTTTTTGAACTTTTTTAAACCTTGGAAGTACCAATGCTACAAGAAGAGAAACGCAAGACAGTAGAACCAAAACTGCAACTCCAGTAAGTGCACTCCATTGCCAATTTTTATTTAAAATTTTAATAACTGCCCAAACTGCTGTAATAGGAGATTTAATCAAAAGTTGTAATCCCATAGATATTAGCATTTGAACATTTGTTATGTCATTTGTTGTTCTTGTAATTAAACTGCTAGTAGAAAATTTCTTAATTTCTTGCATACTAAAGTTTTCTACATTTTCAAATAATTTCTTTCTAACATGAAGCGTGAATGATGCAGAAAGTAGGGAAGTTAGGTAACCAACTACAATTGCTGCAATCAAACTGCCAAATGCACAAGCAAGCATATAACCACCTTGCTTCAAAACATCAGACATTTGGCTTCCTTCGGTTTGAACAAGTTTTGTAATTTCAGACATATAATCTGGAAGTTTCAAATCTAGCCAAACTTGAAATATGATTAATAGCAAAGAAATTGCAACTATTAACCAATCTTTTTTAGTGAAGTTTTTTAATAATTTTAACATTTCTTTTTCCTTTCATTTGAATTTTTGTTTAATAGCGGAGATAAGAACTTATCTTCTGTCATCATTTCTCGAATTTAATATTAAAATTAGTCTTAATAAATCTAATATAGATGAAAGCAAACTTGCAATATAAGTCATAGCAGCTGCACTTAAAACTTTTTTAGCTGACTTATTTTCATCATTATAAACAAGATTTAATTCTTCTAATTGAACCAATGCTCTTTTAGAAGCATCAATTTCAACTGGAAGTGTAACTAATTGAAATAACACTGTTGCTAGAAGAATTATTATAGATAATTTAATATATCCAGTCAATCCTCCTATAATAGAAATAAGTAATCCAAAGTATCCTAAATAAGATACAAAATTTACAACAGGAACTAGGGCAGACCTTATCTTGAAAAAAATATAATTTTCTTTGTCTTGAATAGCATGCCCACATTCATGTGCTGCAACAGCAAGTGATGCTATTGAAGTTCCATTGTAAATATCTTTAGATAAATTAATAAGCTTTTTTGATGGGTTATAATGGTCAGACAAATTTCCCGAAATTTCATATACAGAAATTTGAGACAATCCGTTAGAATCCAATATTTTTCTTGCCACATCTTGACCAGTTAATCCAGCAGAATTTTGAACTTTTCTATATTTAGAATATGTAGTATTTATTTTAATTTGTGCAAATACCACAAGTAAAAATCCAATAACTGTAAGTAAAACTGTTAGTGGAGTCTCATACGTCATTAGCCAATAATTCATAATTAATCACGTTCCTTTCTTTAGGCGTAAAACCAGTGGAAAAAATAATTATTTTTCCATGATTTTATGCAAAATATACAATCAATTATAAAATGGAAACAGTAGCCAAGTCAACAAAAAAATGTGAAAATTGTGTGAAATATTTAGAAAAAATGTAATAATATAAATGAAAGAAAAACTCTCTTCGAAGAGAGAGAAAAAGATAGAATCTTTTTTATTTGGTTGTTTGCCTTAATCGGGCAGACAACCTGCCGCACCAGTCCAGGCTTTACCAGAATTGTTTACAGTTTTTGCTTCACTGTATCTGCCTGTTGAAGTGTTATATTTGTTGGTAAACACTCCACCTTCAAAATACCAACCATCAGGGTAGGTAAGGTATTTGGGGTTTGTATCGGTAACAATTGTTTCTTGTTCATAACCAGAAATAATTATTAATTTACCGCGGTTGAGTTCAGAAAAAATTCGTACAACCATGTTGATGGGCAAGTCCGCCATACGGACAATTTTATTACTGCACATTTTTATACCTCCTTAGGGCATACGCCCTGTCGTGCAGGTTTGAAACAAAAAGGTAACCAAATATTGGAACCTAACCTATATTATAATAAATTTACATAATGCTGTCAATAATATTTGTAAAATAAAAATAAAAGTAGAGCTCCTTCGGCAGAAAGAGTTCTACTTTATATCGGCTAATTAACCGAATCTGTTGTCAGTAATTAGTAATTCTTACAGGGAAGCTTATAGCGTTTTTCAAACCAATAAGAAAGCTCATCTCCATATTTCCAGGAATGTGAAAGAACCTCCATTGCTCTCCACAATGTTACAAAGTCAATGCTATCCATGTAACCAGATTTCATTGCATAATTTGCAATATCGTAAAAAGGCTTGTTACACTTTGCCATTAAGTACTGCATCCATGTTGCAAATCGTTTTGCAAATGGAATAATGCTCATAGATAAAGCTGAATTTTCAGGATATTTGAGCAAATCTTCCAAGTGGTGCCAGAGAATTTTTTCTTCTGAGTTTTTGAAGAGAAGTTCTGTAGATTGTGAAACTTGATCTATTTTAGCTTGAACTACATGCGAACGATAAACCTTTTTAACAAACTCCTTTCTAGTAAGCCCAAGTGACTGCCAATGAATCCATGGCAATGTATCAACTGTGCGGAAATTTTCGCTTTTAGGAAAGTTTTTTGCTGAAATGTAACTTTCAATAAGGCTACCTTTAGAATAAGGTGTAATTAAGATAATTGTGCCTTTGTAAATAATCCGCAATCCAACAAATAAAGTATTAGAAGGGAGACCAAGTGCCTGAAATAAAACTTTCTTGAAATTTGACCTTTTTTCAAAACAACCATCAACTAACTCCGAAAGTGTTTCCAAAGAGTTTAACGAGTAAGCAACAAATGTTGCAATACCATCACGAAACTCATAAATGAACCATTCTTCTTTGCAAGGAGAAAAGTCATTCCAAATTCTTAATACCGGAACAGGTAAAAATTGCTTATGAATTGGAGGAGCAAAAAAAGACAATTTCGCTTTTGTAACCATATAAAGAAACCTCCTTTTGTATGGCTCACTGACAAAATATATACGGACAAAGAAAATTATAACATAAATTTACATAATTATCAACCAAATAAAAACAAAAAGGGAACTGTTAAAATACAGTTTCTCTGGCAGATATTGAAATCCGAAAGACACGTTTTATTCAACCTTAGGATTGTAAAAACTAAAAATAATAGAGGTTCAAAATGAACCTCTATTATT
>CAJJIV010000055.1 GCA_905187655.1 uncultured Eubacteriales bacterium
TTCATTTCTTGCTTAATTTTGTTTATTGCTGTTTTTTCTATTCTTGAAATATATGACCTAGAAATGTTAAGTTTTTTTGCAACTTCTTTTTGTGTACGAGGTAATTTACCAAATAAACCATAGCGGTAACTTATTATTAAAAGTTCTCGTTTGTCTAATACATTTTTGGCACAACGTTCCATTTTTTCTAGTTCAATTGCTTTATAAGAAGACTCACTTAACTCTTCTGAGTGGTCGCTTATTATATCTTTTAGTGCCATATCGTTTCCGTCTTTGTCGGTGCCAATTGTGGTATCAAAAGATATTTCGGCGTTTAATTTTTTCTCGCTTCTAAGAAGCATTAAAATTTCATTTTCAATACACTTAGATGCATAAGTGCTAAAACTATTTGCTTTTTCGGGGCTAAAAGTTCTTACCGCCTTAATAAGACCAATAGACCCGACGCTAATTAAATCATCATCATCGCTATAATTGCTTTTATATTTATTGCTAATATGAGCAACCAACCTAAGGTTGTGCTTAACCAAAATTTCTTCGGCTTCTGGGTCGGTTTTTCCTTGTTTTTTTGCTTCGCTTATGCGGTCAAAATACATTTTTTCTTGTTCGGGTTTAAGCCGTTTTTCAAAACTGTTTTTGCTTTCTAGTTTTCCGGTAAATAAAAATATTTTAGAAAAGAATTTAATTATTAATTTTAAAAAATTCAAAACAATTGCCCTCCATTAGGTTATGGTAAATTTTATTTCAAGCAATTGTGGTTTATTACAAAATATGTAGGTTTTTGTTGCATTTTAAACAATTTTTGTAACACATATTTTATTTAATAAATATACTGCAAATAGAAATAAAAATAAGGAGTGTAGGCAATATGAAAAAATTTTTAACATCTATCTTGGCACTTGCGTTTGTTTTAGTGGGCGCTTTTTCGTTTGTGGGGTGCAAAAGTAGTAGCGGGAAGAAGTTTGTTTATAATGATGTAGAGGTTACAGTAATTAAATCGGTATACGAAGGTAAAATTGCAACAACAGAAACAATGAGTTTAACATCATATATTTATACTAGGCTTAATATTACCGAGGGTGATACAATAACACCAGAAATGCAAGAAGTTGTTAATGATATGCGAGAAGACCTTATGGGGGACTTTGATAAATTTGAGGTAACTCTTTACAAAGATACTGGCAAAGCAATAATTTGCAGTACACCTTGTGAATTTACCGGTAATTATGACCAATCAATAATTAATTTTAATTATACAAAAAACAAAGAAGGCATTCTTGATATTGGCGTTATTTGCCGTGATTACGACTTTCAAATGATTTCTCATATAAGTGGCAAGTTAGACAAAAAAACACTTTCTGTGAATGTTTGGGACTATTATGAAGATAGATATTATGGTGACGACAGTGTTGGAGATATAGTTTGTAGAACAATTTATTTTGTTTTAGTTTAAAACTTTATTAGTTAAAAGTAATTAATAATTGATGCAAAAGCCTTAATGGAAATTAAGTGCTTTTGTGTTTTTTGGTTAAAAATATAGAAACAAATAGTGGTGGCAAGCAAAAATTTTAATGGGCTACAGCGACAAGTTTTTGTTGCCCATAAAAACACTCGCACAGGCGGTTTTGTGGCAAATTGATACAAATTTAGGGCTAATTTTATGGTTGTGAAAATTTACAAGTTGATTATTTATAAAAATTTATATGTTTTTGCTGTTTAAAGATTAAAAATTTTTAATTGTAAATTTTGTTATAGTTTAACTAAAAAATGGGGGTATTATTTGTGCAAAAAATAATAATTAATCCACAATAGTTATAGCGGTTATTTTGGTAATTACAAAAATTAAACAAGTAAAAATATTAGCCAAAAACAATATTAAAAATTTGCGAAAAAAATACTATGTGTGATACAATTAATAAAGATATAAGGTAAGGTGACTTAAGATGATTTTACAAACTCCAATAGTAGGAATTAATTCTTCTTCAGAAGAACTAACTGTTAAGCCAGAAAAGGATACACAAGCAGGTGTGCCTGCAAGTCAGACTGGTGTTAATTTGATTACTCCAAAAACAAAAGCAAAACAGGTGTATGGGCATATGTCTGCAAAGCCAAATTCTAACGGAACGGTTGGCAGAAGTAATGGTGTTATTAATGTTTCAAGAGATGCTGAAAAAAGAATACGCAATGAAGTTATTGCAGGGCTTATTCAGCGAGTGGGTAAGTTTGAAGTTGTTTGGTATCCTACTTTTTTTGTTTTGGGGTTGTTGTGTTTAATTTTAATTCCAATATTCACAAAACTTTCTACTGTTGAAGTATTGTTGTTGTGCTTTTCGGTAACTAGTTTGTGGTTTTCAATGGTGGCAAACAACCTTGTTGCGCGTGGCTATCGCATTGGCTTGCTTTTGTCTACTATTAGCATGTGCTTTTATGTTGTGGTATGTTTAATTCAGAGTGTATGGGGCGAGGTTATTATTAACATAGCAATGTACATACCGCTAGAAATTATTGGCTTTTTTAAGTGGAAGAATGCAAGTGATGGTGGCAAAATTAGTTCGGTTAAAAAAATGACAACAAAAGACATTGCAATTTATTTGTCTAGTTTGGTTGGGCTTTGTGCTGTTATCTGGGCAATCTTAGAATTTGCTATTAACCAGCAGTTTGCAATTTTTAATGCACTTTCAATTTCTGCATGTGTAATAGGTAACATAGTAAGAAATAAGAAATATCTAGAAACTTGGTATTTTTACATGACATCAAATACTTCAGCAATAATTTTATGGGCATTAACCATATTTGCTGGCGGTGATGGCTTAACCTTGGTTGTATTGCCATCTATGTTTAGTTTTATGGCAACACTTTCAAACAACTTTAATGGAATTTCAATTTGGGCAACACTATACCGAAACGAAAACAAAAATGGTGGTGTATATCTTGCTCAACGTCCAGTTAATATTAAAAAGGTTGCAAAGTTAAAACGAATGTATAGAAATATGGTTTGCAAAGAAACTGATAAAGTGTAAGATGTAATATCTTTAACCCGCTTTATAGCGGTTTTTGGTTTATTTAAAGTAGATTAAAAATGGGGCAGAGATAAGCCCTTTAATTAAAACTTACTTAATATTTAATTATATTTGCTATTGACAAAAGTTGGGTTCGGGCTTATAATTTAAGTGTTAGTTGAACTGTCGCGCATAACTTAGCAAGATGAAGTGCAGTTGTAAATTGTTAAGGGAAAACCTAACTAATTTATAGTTGTTTAGTTGCTAAGAAAGTGAGGAAAGTCCGAGCATCAAAGAGCAGTCTGCTTGCTAACGGCAAGCCGGGGAAACCCGAGGAAGAGTGCAACAGAAATAAACCGCCATAAAAATTTTTTTATGGTAAGGATGGAAACGCAGGGTAAGAGCCTACGAACCAATTTGGTGACAAGTTGGTGCTGTAAACTCCAGATGATGCAAGACTAAGGGCACATTGCCACCCCCATTAGAGCAGTTAATACTGTTCTGGCAATAAGGATTGCTCGTCCGCCCTTTTTGTTCGCAACAGACCTTGTTGGCAACAGCAAGGCAAGATAGATGACAGTTTTAAACAGAACTCGGCTTATAGGCTAACTAAACAAAAGCATCAGAAGTTATTTCTGGTGCTTTTGCATTTTTTATGTGATAATTTATAATAAAATTTTGCTAGGGCTGTTAATTAATTTGCCAAGACAATTGTGTATATGCTAAAATGCTATTAGGGGTAATGTTAAATTTATTTGGTTTATAAATTAATTTTAAGACAATAATAATGCCATTAACCTAATTGCTGAATAAGGAGGGCAAAACTATGATTTCTAAGCAGGAACTAAGAAGTGAGCAAGATTATTTAAAATCGGTTTTATATGTTCTTGAAAAGGAAATTGCAAAAAAAGAAGCCGGCAAAGAACAACTTGAAGAAGATATTAACAAAACTATGCGTTATATATGGGAAGCAGGTAGTACCGAAGCTGATGACTACATTGCAAGCGAGCAGTCGGTAAGGCAACTTAACCGTGGTGTTATTGAACGTGACCATAGCTTAAAGGCATATCGCAGAATGATTGCAAGTGCCTATTTTGCAAGGGTAGACATAGAGCAAGATGGCGAAAAGTTTCCTGTTTATCTTGGTATTGCTAGTTTAAAAGATGGCAATGAGTTTTATGTTTACGACTGGCGTGCGCCAATATGTTCGCCATTTTATGATAGTGATATTGGGGATACAAGTTATGTATTGCCTGATGGCACGGTGCAAAACGCAAAGGTGACACTAAAACGCCAATATAAAATAGAGAATGACAAGATATTTGAAATTTTTGACACAGATATGCAAGTGGTAGATGAAGTGTTGTCTAAAATTTTAGCTTCATCTGGTTCAACAAAAATGAAGAATATTGTTGCCACCATTCAAAAGGAACAGAACCGCATAATAAGAAAACAGGATGTGGATATATTGGCGGTAATTGGACCTGCTGGTAGCGGAAAGACCAGTGTTGCACTTCACCGAATTGCATATTTGCTTTATGTAGACAAAGATAACCTAAATAAAAACAATATGCTTATTTTGTCTCCTAACGAAACTTTTAGTGACTATATTAGTGATGTCTTGCCACAAATGGGTGAAGACAATGTTTACCAAACAACTTTTTATGATTATGTTCAGGCGTTTACTAAGGAATTTAAAATTAAGAACAATATGAACACCGTTTATGAAGAACTGTTTAATGAGAAAAAGACGGCGTTTTATAATTCAATTAAATTTAAGTTCTGGCCTGGTTATATTAAACTAATAGAAGAAGAAATAAAAAACAAAAAGCTTAAACTTTTTGGCATTGAAAAAGATGTGGAATTAGATGGTCAACTTATGGCAAGCAGTGAATTTTTGGCTAGGTATGTAGAAAATAGTTTAAACGACAGTGATATGACCATAATTGAACAGTCGAAACTTGTTAACGAAAAGATTATGAATATCGCATCGGTAAGGCTAGTTAACAATGCAAAGGGCAAAGCAAAGTTAACTAAACAATTAAATTTAGTAGTTAAAAAAATATCTGCAAAAAATGTATATACCGAACTATATTCTAACCTAGAAGAGTTTATTAGCAAAGTTCAAAATATTTATAACGAACTTGGTACCACCAAGCAAGATCGTTTGACCATTAAAGAACTTAAAGAAGTTTTTGAATATACCGCAGACAACCTTTCTAAAGGTCTTTTAAGTTATGAAGATGTAAACCCATATATGTATTTAAAGGAAAGAATTAGTGGGCTTAGCGAACAACATTATATTAAGCAAGTTGTTATAGATGAAGCGCAAGACTATTCTCTTGTGCAATATAAGGTAATTGAACATGCTTTTCGCCGTGCACAAATTACACTTCTTGGTGATGTGAACCAGTCTATTATGCCGTTTGTTAATTATGAAGATTTTGACAGTGTTCTGTCTATACTTCAAGGTGGCAGAGCTAGAATTAAAACAGAGACACAGTATTTAACTAAAACTTATCGTAGCACTGTGGAAATTAACGACTTTGCAAATAAAATAATATCAAACTCCAACAACTTAATTAAGGCCAGGTTAGACCGCCACGGTGATGAAGTTTTGGTACAAAAAGATGATGCTATAGGTACCAGAAGTCAACTTGTTAAAGATGCACTAGAGCTAAAATCTAAGTATAATACCGTTGCAATTATTTATAAAACTGAACGGGAATGTCGAGATTTTTTGAAGCAAATTTCAAAATCACCCGAAAGCAAGAAGTTTATATTTATGATGGATGGCGAAAACAATTTTAGTTCTGACCGTGTTATGGTTATGCCAGTGTATATTGCAAAAGGTCTTGAATTTGATGCCGTACTTGTTCCAAAGGCAAATGAAAACAATTATAATGCGAAAAATAAAAAGTTGTTTTATGTTGCCGTTACCCGTGCAATGAATAAGTTGAATATTTATTATGATGATATTCCTAGTTCACTTATATTAAAATAATTAAACTTAATTATTAAGAGAAGAAGCATTGTTTCTTCTCTTTTTTGTTAAACTTTAACTAATATTATGTTACGCATAGCAATAGACAAATAGGGTAATTATGCTA
>CAJJIV010000056.1 GCA_905187655.1 uncultured Eubacteriales bacterium
CTGGGCGTGAAAAAATTTTTAAAAATGCAAATTTTACAATATTGTTGACACCGTCGTTTGGTTTGTTATATAATACTGAAATATAATAAATTTATTATACCGAGGGATGTATGGATAGAATTTGTATTTGCGACCTTAATAAAAAATTTAATGAGCTTGATAATAGGAAAGTTAAGGTTTGCGGTTGGGCTAGAACTATTAGAGATAGCAAGGCTATTGGATTTATTGAACTTAATGATGGTGCATTTAAAAGTGTGCAAGTAGTTTTGGAGCGAGAAAAACTTGACAACTATGATGAACTTGTTAAACAAACAACAGGTGCAAGTTTTGAAGTTATTGGAAAGGTTGTAGTTACTCCAAATGCAAAACAACCATATGAAATTAATGCAAGCAGTGTAAGTGTGCTTGGAAAATGTGATAGTGATTATCCGCTTCAAAAGAAGGGACATAGTTTGGAGTTTATGCGTGGTATTGCTTATTTAAGACCAAGAAGCAATACTTTTAATGCCGTGTTTAGAATAAGAAGCGAGGCTGCGTTTGCTATTCATAGTTTTTTTAATGAAAAGAATTTTGTGTATGTGCATACGCCAATAATTACTTCAAGTGACTGTGAAGGTGCTGGAGATATGTTTCAAGTTACCACACTTGACCTTAATAACTTGCCAAAAACTGAAAGTGGCGAAGTTGATTATAGTCAGGACTTTTTTGGTAAAAAAGTTTCTTTAACAGTGTCTGGGCAACTTGATGAGGAATGTATTACACACGCATTTGGAAATACTTATACATTTGGGCCAACATTTAGGGCGGAAAATTCTAACACCGCAAGACATGCTGCTGAGTTTTGGATGATGGAACCAGAAATGTGCTTTACCGACCTTAATGGTGTTATGGCAAACGAAGAAGAAATGCTTAAGTACGTTATTAGGCATGTAATGAAAAAGTGTCCTGATGAGCTTGCATTTTTAAATAAATTTATTGATAATACTTTGCTTGACCGATTGAACAATGTTGTTAATAATGATTTTGCTGTGGTAACCTATACCGAAGCGATTGACATATTAACAAAGAGTGGGCAAAATTTTGAGTATCCTGTTAAGTGGGGTATTGACCTTCAAAGTGAGCATGAAAGATATATTACAGAAAAGGTTTATAATAAGCCGGTATTTTTAACAAATTACCCAAAAGATATTAAGGCTTTTTATATGAGACTTAATGATGATAATAAAACAGTTGCTGCCGTTGACTTGCTTGTTCCTGGTGTTGGAGAACTTATGGGTGGAAGCCAGAGAGAAGAAAGGCTTGAAGTTTTGAAAAAAAGAATGAAAGAATGTGGCTTAAACGAAGAAGAGTATTATAAGTATATTAATCTTAGAAGATTTGGAACTAACAAGCATGGCGGTTATGGACTTGGATTTGAAAGACTTATTATGTATATAACTGGGATTTCTAATATACGAGATGTTGAACTTTACCCTAGAACGGTTGGAAATATTGATTAATTTATTCTTGGGCTTGCCATTGGGGCAAGCCTTTTTGTTATTAACATATAACGATTTATATTGAAAAATAAGGATATTATTTAGAAAGGATAGATATATAAAATTATAAAAATATATTATTTTGTTTAATTTTGGTTTGCAAGGGTTATTTGTTTGACAATTATGCAATAATTTTATACAATGGTATTTATAAAATATCTTTAAAGTGTAAGTTCTTTTTTGCTGTTGGCCTTGACTTGTTTTCTTGCACTTTTGTTTTGGAGTGTGTAATTATGCCTAATTCAATTAGCAATGGTGTTGGTAATGGTGGCGCTAGGGGTATGGATGTCGCTAGTGTTATTAATGAGCTATCTAAACAAAACATTGAAGCAAAAAAACATCAACAAGAAACTGAAAGGCAACAGCCAGCAGTAAAACTATCTAAAAAAGATAGTGGAATTAGTGGAGTATCTAAAAACTTTAAGGCTGAGAAGCGTGAAGTTAAGGAAAATGAAAATGTTGGTATAGACATTAGAGATAAAAAAGCACTTGATCTTGGAAGTAAAGGTTCTAACGTTGGGAAGACAGTGGCAGGTGGTGCTCCAACTGGTAACACAAGTGCCTTTGACCGTCGTGGTGGCGGAGAAATGGGTGTAAGAACTAGTGTTAATATTAATGATAACCGCAGTCACGGACCTAAAGATGTTTCTTTAGTGCGTGGTGGCGGAGAAATGGGTGTTCGTGGCTCGGTTGATGTTAAAATGCAAAGGACCGAAGCAACCACTAGTGCTTTTAATAGACAAGGTGGCGGAGAAATGGGTGTAAGACACTCTACTTCGGTTGGATATAACAGGGCATCTAGTGGAATAAGCGAATCTGCTTATGGTGTTCGTGGTGGCGGTGAACAAGTTGTTAGAGGTAATGCTGAAGTGCACAAAACGGCAATTACGAGTGCTACTATGAATTCGGGCGGATATGGAACAAGTGGTGGCGGAGAAAGTGCAAGGCTTGGAGCAAATGCAAATTCTGCATCGCTTGGACTTGGCGCTATTAGTAATCGTGGTGCACAAGGATTTGGATATTCTTCAGTTAATTCTATTGTTAATGCCAAAGAAACTAATGGGTATAATTCCGATTCAGTTAAAAATGCCAATCGCAGTTTAAGAAGAATTAAATTTGGCAGAGAGTATGATGAAACGGGTGAAGAAATTAAGCAGGTTGGGAATAGGCCACTTTGGGCTAAATTTTTAATTGGTATTTCAGTTACTCTTGCTGTTATTCTTCTTGTTTTGTTTAGTTACGTTGGTTATTTGCAACTTGGTTATAAAAGAATTTATGATTATAGGTATATTGAAGCCTGTGACAATAAAAACACCGTTGTTAGTGTTGGTTCTGAGCTTAATTGCATAACATATAATTTGAACTATGGGGTTATGGACGCAAGGTTTTCACAAAGTTCTTATGGTGGAAGGTCTACCAGAGCAACAAGTAAAGATATGGTTAATGGAAACATTACTGGTGCAACCGCTTTAGTTACCGAAGGTCCGCAATATAATGCGGACTTTTACTTTTTTCAGGAAATTGATGAAAAAAGCACCAGGTCTTTTAATGTTAACCAAAGAGAAGTTCTTGATACTGCCATGAGTAATTATGGAAAAATGTATGCTGATACACTTACATCTAATTATGTCTTTTCGCCCATTACTGACCCGCTTGGTAATACGCTTGCAGGCATGGCAATGTACTCCAAGTATAAGGTTAACTATTCTATTAGACGGTCAATGCCTTCTAATAATGGGTTTATTAGTAAATATAGTTCTAATGATAATTGTATTATTGTTTCAAAGTTGCCAACAAGTCTTCCTGGAAAATATTTGGTTTTAATTAATTTTTGTTTAGATTTTAAGGAAAATAGCAAAATAAAAGAAGAGTGTTTAAGTTTTGTTTATGACATTATGAAGACAGAATACGTTGATAATGGCAACTATGTTATTGTTGGTGGCAGTTTTGGATATCTTTTAGATGAACGTTGTGCTTTTAATGCAAGCACTCCTAGTTGGTGCGATGTTTTGCCGGCAAACTTTAATGAGGAGAGTTTGGCACAAATTGGATACTCTGTTAATTGGCAGAAATCATCGCTATCTTCTAAAATTGGAACGTTTAGAGATTATTCTAGAAAATATGTTGCAGGGACATCGTTTGAAGGGGTAAGTGATGGGTTTATTGTAAGCGGAAATGTTGAAGTTACTGGAGTTAGGACAATTTCTAGTGAGTATCAATATTCTGCCCACAATCCTGTTGAACTTAAGTTTGTTTTAAACTAATTTTAAACTAATGAAGAAATTGGAGATAAAATATGAAAAATATTGTTGTAGTAGGCCATATGGGCAGAAAATTAAACGCAGTTATTTATGATAACATAACAAAACCCAAAGGAGTTGTTGCAATTGTTCATGGTATGCAAGAGCATTGTAAACGGTATAAAAACTTTGCTGAATTTTTAGAGAAAAATGGATACATTGTTTTTACTATGGACCTAAGAGGGCATGGCAAGAACATTATTGAAGATACACCTGGTTATGACAAGGGTGATATATTTTTAAATATTGTTGAAGACTATAAAATTATTTTGACTGATTTTAGAAAAAAATTTCCTAAACTGCCTATTATTGTTATAGGACATTCTTATGGTAGTTTTATTACTCAAAGACTTTTGGTGGAAGCCGATAATATTGTAGACAAATTTGTTATTTGTGGTTCTACTTATTGTAACAATATTGAATTTAAGATGGGCAAGGTTCTTGCAAAACTAATTTGTACCTTTAAGGGAGAAAAAGCAACAGCAAAAATGATTGAAAAAATGAGTTTTGATGCTTATTCTAGGGCTTTTAAGGAAGAAGGTGGAAACTGGTTAACGCGAGATAGTGTAGTATGGGATAATTATGTTAAAGATGAATTTTGCGGACAACCATTTCCTGCAAGTTTTTATCTATCGCTTTTTACTAATGCACCAAAAAACTACCAAAATCTTGCTGTGGTAGATGAAAGCACTCCTATATTATTAATTGCGGGCAAGTGTGACCCGTTAAGCAAGGGTGGGCGATTGGTTAAAAAGCTTTACTCGGTATATAAAAAGCACTGGTTGAATGTTGACATTAAATTGTACGAAGGCGGACGTCACGAACTTTTGAACGAGATTAATAAAGAAGAGGTTTATGATGATATACTAAACTTTATTAATGCTAAAAATAAAGTGGCAAAAAATCGCAAATAGATTTTAAGGCTAAACCATTTTTAATTTTGGTTTAGTCTTTTTATTTGCTGTTTTTTGTTTTATACCTTTGGCAAATATTTAATTTAACTAACATTTGTTGCAAAAAAATCTAAAATTTGCAGATTTTTGCTTTTTTTTAAAATGCGTTTTATTTGTTTTGAAAACAGCGATAATTATTATATAATTAAACAAGAAATTTTAAGGGGAATTGTTGCAATGAAAGCGCATGTTGACTTGCATAAATGGCATAGGCTTAGAAAAAAACTGATCGTTTCAATAATCTGTGTGCTTGGCTGTCTTTCTGTTATGGCAGTCGGTGTTTATGCATCTACAACAAGCCAATTTAAAGTTTCGGTGGCAAATGATGTTGATATTAAAATTGCAAATGTAGATGGCACAATTTCAGTTAGGCGTAATGGTGGAATTTATTCTGATTATAGGAAACTGCCTGGTGGCACAAGCGACCCAAGGTATAGCGACTGGAAGAGTGATGAAGAAACTTATTATAATGGATTGGCTCTTAGGTCGGCGGATACTGGTGTGTTTAATAAGGCAAGGGGTAACTATGTTGAAATTTATAATTACCAAATGACTGCCACGACCGAAAATCCTAAATATAATCGTCTTGTTAACGAGCATCTTGATATTAATTATAAGTATCCTAAAATTGAATATGTTTTTAAATACGAAATGAATGTGCGTGAAGGTGTAGATTTTCCAACAAAAATAACTTTGTCTTATGATGATTTTGCCAATATTGGAACAAAAACAGTTGATGACACAACAACAGAGTATCAATTGAAGGTAAGTTACCAATACTTTATTCCATCATACACACTTGCAGAAGATGGAGTAACAGAAGTTTGGGCAGGCGAACCTGAAGATTGGGATAGTGAAGAGAATGTGAATGTATTCCCTAAGTACGACAGTGGCAATAGTTCTACAATTGTTACTGTTACGTCTAGTAATCCAATAATTTACATTAGGTGTTATATTGAATATAACACTGAATATTTTGGTTCTTCTGCAAACGAAGGAGTAACACTTTTTGATAGTTTTTGGAATTTTACTTTAAGCTTTTATGGTGACCAAGTAAGTTAAGTTTGGGGTAATTGAATTGTAGTTTAAATTTTGTCAATTGCAAATTTGCAGTTGACATTTTTAATTTTGATGTTGCTTATTTAATTTTTGTACAAATAAAGGTAGGCTTGCTTGTTTGATTGACATATTTTTATAT
>CAJJIV010000057.1 GCA_905187655.1 uncultured Eubacteriales bacterium
CATAATAAAAGAAATTAAAAATGAGTGAAGAAAATTTATTTAGTGGACAATTGAATTTAGGTAAGTATGAACCACTTGCACAGCGTGTTCGTCCAGAGTGTATTGAAGACTTTTGGGGTCAAGAGCATATTTTGGGCAAGGGGAAACTTTTGTATAGACTGGTTAAAACAAACAGCGTAACCAGTAGTATATTTTTTGGTCCGCCGGGGGTTGGAAAGACCACACTTGCAAGCATAATTGCACACGGTGAAGGCGCTAATTTTGTTACACTTAATGCGGTTAGCAGTGGGGTGGCAGAAGCGCGTGCGGTTATAGAACAGGCAAAAAAGGACCTAGAAATGTATGGCAGAAGGACTTATTTGCTTTTAGATGAATGCCATAGGTGGAGCAAGGCACAAAGTGACCAAGTGCTTGGTGCAATTGAGCAAGGTTACATTATTTTTATTGGTAGCACCACCGAAAACCCTTTTTATTCAATGACAAAGGCAATAGTATCTAGGTGTAGAGTGTTTGAATTTAAACCACTTTCAATAGACACAATTGTAAAAGCATTAAAAAAGGCGATTGTAAACCCTAGGGGGCTTGGTGACTTTAAAATTGAGATAGATGATGAAGCACTTAAAACATTTGCTAGACTTTCAAACGGAGACTTAAGAAGCGCGCTAAACTCACTTGAACTTGCAGTAAAAAGTACTCCATCTAAAAATAATGGTATTGTTACCATAACCAAGGAAATTGCAAGCGAGTCTTCTGGCGGAAGAGTGCTTAGTATTAATGAAGATACCTATTTTGACATGTTAAGTGCATTTTGTAAATCGCTTAGGGGGTCGGACCCTAATGCATCGCTTTATTGGGCGTTTAGACTAATTGAATCAGGGGTGGACCCAGAAGTAATTTTAAGGCGAACAATTGCACATGCAAGTGAAGATGTAGGTCTTGCAAACAACAACGCGTTTCAGGTGGCAACGTCGGCATTGTATGCCTACAAAAACTTAGGGGCACCAGAAGGGTTTTTGGCTCTTACTCACGCAATAATAGTGGTGGCAACAAGCCCTAAAAGTAACTCGGTTGTAGAAGCAATGGAATTGGCCAAACAGGCGGTTAAGGATACATATAGTGACCCAGTGCCTGACCATCTTAAAAACTACAACTTAATGAAAGAAAAGCGCAAGAAATATGTTTATCCGCATAGCAAGGGTGGTTATGTAAAGCAACAATATTTGCCAGATTCGCTTTGTGGCAAAGAGTTTTATCTTCCAAAAGAAAGTGGCAACGAAACTAAAGTTAAAGAGTTTATGGAACTGGTTAAAGCGGTTACCGAGAAAGGTTTTAAGTCAAAAGCCGACAAATAAAAACATATGTTTTAATAACAATATTTGTTTAAAAATGGGGGTTTTTGAAAAAAAATAAGATTTTTTGCTTTACAAATAATTTTTAATATGTATAATTTAATTATAATAAATGAAGCATAAGCAGAAACTAATTTTTGCTTTGTTTTGGTCCTTAAAATGGTTTATATGGCATAATTTTTGTTCTAATTTAATATAAATAAAGTAATTACAGTGGGGCGTACCTAATTATGAATAATATAAAAAATAGTTGGCTAGTAAAAAGTCCAATAGCGCATAGAGGACTGTTTGATAATCGCACTATTGCGGAAAATAGTTTAACTGCATTTTCAGAATGTGTAAAAAATGGAACACCAATTGAACTAGATGTAAGAATAACTAAGGATAAGCAAATTATTGTCTTTCACGATGACAAACTGGGCAGAATGACAGACATAGATGGTTATGCAAACAATCTTGACTATGCTGACATAAAAAAAGCAAAATTATTAAAAACGGCAGATGGCGTGCCACTATTAAGCGATGTTCTTAAACTTGTAGATGGCAAAGTTCCTATTTTAATAGAGATAAAAAATATTAACGGCATTTCTTATGAAAAAGAATTGTGGTCGGTGCTAAGTAAATATAATGGGGAGTATGCAATTCAGTCGTTTAGTCCGCTTATTTTGGAGTGGTTTAAATTAAATGCGCCACAAATAAAACGTGGTATGCTTGCATCTTCGTTTAAGGGTGAAAAATCTTTAACTTTAATTCAAAGGCTTCTTCTTGGAAAGCTTAAACTATATAAGCGCGCCGAACCAAATTTTATTAGCTATCGCTTAAAAGATTTGCCAAATAGACACGTTAAAAACGTTTCAAAAAAATTAGATATACCGGTAATTGCCTGGACGGTTTGCTCTGAAGATGACAAACAAAGGGCAAAACAAGTGGCAGATAATTATATTTTTTCAAAATGTCAATTAGCTTCATAGCATTATTGGAAACTTCCATTAATGCTTTTTTTATATCCAATTTAAAACTTCTGACAATGGTTTTCTGTGCCCAGTTTATAAAGTTTTGGCATTTTTATTTTACTAATTAAATTATATTTGTTATAATAAAGGAAATTAATTTAATAAAAAGGGGTTAAATATGACTAAAAAGGTATTAAGTTATATTGCGTTATCGGCTCTTGGCATTTCAATAATTTTGCTTTTAATAGCTCTTTTTTCTGAAAGCGTAACCATAACCGGCTTTTATGCAAAATTGGTTGCAACAGCAGGTACACTTACCGTTGCGCCAAGCGTTGCGTTAAATTCCATTACTTTGCTTGTAGACAAAAAGAACAAAATTTCTTATGTTAGTTTAGGCTTAATTGTAGTTTCAGGTTTAATGTTTTTAATTTTGTTTTGGGCAGGAATTGGGTTCGGCTCGGTTGCCGTTAAAATTTGTTTAACACTTGCAATTTTGTCTGTTACTATAAACATAATTGTGGGTGACATTTTAAGGCTTGGCAAAAAGTTTTTGTATATTCAAATTCCAACTTATGCGTTTTTTGCCATTTTTGATTTTTTTATCATCGCACTAATTTTTGGTTCACAAATGCTAGGCAAAAACGGAATTTTTCAGTTGTTTATAGCAGTAATAATTTTGGCTCTTGGTGGAATCATTGCTCTTGCCGTACTATCTAAAAAGCAAGATGATAATTTTAAAACGGCAACTAAACAATCAGAAGAAATGGTTACCATTTCTAAGCAAGAATATGATAATTTAAAAGCAAGAATAGCCGAACTTGAAAAGCAACTTAATGACAAAAAATAAACCAATACACTTGATTTTTAAATAAAAATTATTATTAATTCATAACAAAGTTTTAGCAAAATTTATTGCTAAATTAATTTAATTTATTAAAACATACTAACAAAAAACAAGGTAAAATACATTATGAAAAAGTTTTTTTATGCACTAACTTGCATATCGTTTTTGGGTGGAGTTGCACTAGAATTGTTGTCGGTTTTTGGGGTAATTCCGCTAACTGGCTATTATCTTAAAGCCTTTTATACTTGTATAATCATTTTTATTCCAAGTTTGTTTGCCATAAATTCTTCTAGCTTAATTGAAGAACAAAGTGTGGTAGGTGGAATTGGTATTGCTCTTGTTTATTTTGCAACGGTGCCAATTTTAGAAATTATTTGGCTAGATATGGCATTTAATTCTGGTTATGGCTATATTGTATTTGCAAATGCACTTGTTGCGGTGCTTGTAAACACGGTAATTGCTTTTAGTTTTCAGCTTAAAAAACGCGGAATTTTAATTCAAATTATGGGTTATGTTTCGTGTATAATTGCATGTGGTTACGGCGGACTAAGGCTATATGGCCCAGCTGAATATTACAACAGCAAAATTGTAATAATTGCCTTTATTGCTGGGTGCTTGTTATATTTAACAGCATTAATATTACTTAATTGTTTAGTAAGAAAGGAAGATGGCGGTGGTGGCGGTGCCAAGCCTAAAAAAGAAAAGAAATCTAAGGCATCTAAAAAGGAGAATGAACCATCTGGCCCGGCAGAAATTGACCCATCTATTGGTGCGGGTGGAGGTCCACCAATTGCCTTTTAGTTTGCCATAATTAATAAGAGAATAAATTAATAATTACATTACCTGCAAAAGTTTTTGTGGGTATTGTTGTTGTCTAAAAAAAATAAAATGCATATTGACACCCCAAAAAAATATGTTATAATACATATAATTATTAATATAATTGGGGGAAGAAAATATGAAAAAGAATGATAGCTATCCTTTTTTGTTTAAACAGGGCTTAAGCGATAATTTGCAATTTCCTAAAGGAACAAAGCATATACACATTTTTGTGCCAGAAAGCGGTCGTGGTTATTATGGTGACAAAAAGATTGCAAAAGATTTTGTTGTGGTGTTTGAAGGTAGGTTTCCAGAAGCAAGATTGTATAGTTCAGAGATGGAAATTCCTTTTTGGGACAAGGTTAAAGGCACTCATTTTGAAACTGAAGAACTAGTATCTTTTTATAACTTGTCGCCAGACAGAACTACAATTGTTTTAAGCAATGATGCAAAGGGAAATCTTATTGCACCTTGGGGTATGCATATAAAAAATAGCGAAGCAGAAGGCAAAACAAATGTTGTACTTGCAAGATTGGGCGTAGAACCACAAAAAAGATATTTAAAAATTTATAATGCTGGCAAAAAACTAGGAAATAGGTTTGGGTCTCATAAATTTGTTATTGTGCCAAATCATGTTAATGAAGTAAGTGAAGAAGAAGAAAATAGCGATGGCCGAGTTTGCTTAGGCACAATATAAAACGAATAAAAAGAATTTGGTGAAATGTATGAGAAAAGGCCTTAGTTTGTATGTGCATATTCCTTTTTGTAAAAGCAAGTGCAACTATTGTGCTTTTGTAAGTGAAACAACGGCTGAAGAAAAGGCAAATGCATATTTAGATTCATTGATAAAAGAAATAAAACTTAAAGGCAAAATATATAACGCTGGCTATGAAGTGTGCACTATATACATTGGTGGTGGCACACCTTCTTGTTTGCCAGAAAATGCAATTAAAGATATTATGCATAATATATATTTGCATTTTGTTGTGCGTAACGATGCTGAAATTACTATAGAAATTAATCCAAACTCATTAACAAAGCAAAAAGTGCAAGAATATCTAGAAGTTGGAATAAATCGGTTTTCAATTGGTCTGCAGTCGGCAAATCCAAAATTACTTAAAATTATTGGTAGAACACATACTGCAGAGGATTTTGTAAAGAGTGTGAATTTGCTTAAAAGTATGGGTGCAACAAATATAAGTTCAGACCTAATGTTGGGGCTTCCTACGCAAACCACCCAAGATGTTATAGATAGCATAAATTTTATGGCAAATCTTGGTGTTAAGCATATAAGTGCATATATGCTTAGCATAGAAGAAGGCACAAAGTTTTATGAATTAAACAAGGCTGGCTTATTAAATCTGCCTAGCGAAAATGAAGTGGTTAAGCAATATAATGCTTGTTATAAAACCCTTAAAGAAAAGGGGTTTAACCGCTATGAATTTAGCAACTTTGCTATGGACGGCTATAAAAGCAAACATAATCAAATTTATTGGAATCGAAAGGAGTATATTGGGTTTGGGGTGAGTGCGCATAGCTATATTAATGGCTATCGCATGGCAAATATATCTAATATTTCTCAATATATTTATCACATACAGAAAGATGAATTCCCTTTGGAATTTAAAGAGGAAATAACAAAACAGGAAGCCAAAGAAGAAACAATTATGCTTTCATTAAGACTAGAAGATGGCCTGGATTTATACAATTATCAAATGGAATTTGGCACAAGTTTACTTGCTGAAAAGAAAGCTGAAATTACCGAACTAGTTAAAAATAAATTTTTAATTATAGACAAAAATAATCACCTAAAAGCAACCAATAAGGGCTTTTTGGTAATGGATAAGATTATTTCAATATTAACTTAAATTTAGTT
>CAJJIV010000058.1 GCA_905187655.1 uncultured Eubacteriales bacterium
GCACCCACTTTTTAAAAATTCCTTATAATCATTTACAGCAGTTTCTCCTAACTTTTCAATGCGATCAGCAATAGCAATGGCACAAATAAAACCAGTTGCATATTTATACACATAAAAAGGTCGATAAAAATGTGGAATCCTACTCCACTCATACTTGGCATATTTATGAAGTTTAACTGCTGAACCAAAATATTGCTGTTGTAGTTTATTATACTCTTCATTCAATTCTTTGTAAGTAATCGGCTTCCCTGTATTAACCAAAGAATGAACAGCAAATTCAAACTCGCTAAACATAGTTTGCCTAAATACGGTAGCATAAAAGTCTTCAAGTAAACTAGAAATTAAAAATCTTTTAAGTTTTTTGTCGGAACTGTTGTTTAATAAGTACTTACAAAGCAATACTTCATTAACGGTAGAAGCCACTTCGGCAACAAAAATAACGTAGTCGCATTTCTCATGTGGTTGAGTGTGCTCGCTGTAATAGCTATGCATAGCATGCCCAAGTTCGTGAGCAATTGTACTAATATCATTATAGGTCTTATTATAATTTAACAACACAAAAGGATTGCCAGTTTCACACGACACCGAAAAAGCCCCGCCTTGCTTGCCATCATTTGGAAACACATCAATCCAACGCTCATCTCTAGCTCGCTTTAACACGCTTATATAATCTTCTCCAAGAACACTAAGTGCTTTTAACACAACATCGTATGCCTCTTCAAAAGATAAGCTTAAACTGCTGCTCTTTTCTATTGGTGCATACATATCCGCTATTGTTAAGCAAGACTTGCCCAAAAACTCTTTTTTCAATTTGCAAAACTTAAAAAATTTATTAAGATTTTTGTGAACATTAAAAATTAATTTATTATAAACTTCTTCACTAACTTCTTCATTAAAAAGTGCCTTGTTAAAAGTACTATTAAAGTGATAAGTTTTAGCAAAATAGTCACTTTTTTTAATTTGATTTATATAATTAGATGCAAGTGTCAAATTAAAACTAGAATATGCTTTATGCATATTTATATGAGCATTTTCTCTTAGTATTGCATCATCGCTTCGCATTAAAAGACCATAAGTTGCATTTGTTAATTTATGTGCTTTACCTTTTTTATCTATTGCATCTTCAAACTTAATTTCAACATTGTCTAGCATAGAAAATGTGTTGTTAAAATCACTAAACGCACCAATTCCCGCCACAATTCTTTCTTCGTTAACTGAAAGTGTATGTGGTTTTTGCTTAATAATGTCTTCAAAGATTCTTGAATACTTACTAATAGAACTATCGTTTTCAAGTTCCATTAAAAACTTATCATCTAGCTTCGCCAATTCTGGCATAACAAAAGCAAGCATTTTAGAAATTTCTACCGATAAATTTTCTACCATATCCATCATAGACAATGCTTCACTATCGCTAGTGTCGCTATTTACTCTAAGCATTGCATAAAGATACACCCTGCCAAGATTTTTATCTAGTTCAGCATCTTTTTCTAAATATGCTAAAATATTTTCTCGGCAATTAAGCTTATTTTCAAAACTTGCCAAAATTTGTGCTTCTGACTTAATTTTGTTTAATAAAGTCAAAAAGGACTCTTTGTCTTTAAGAACAAGACTTAGGTCCCATTTATACTTTTCTGCAATATCTTCTCTTTTCAATTACTTTCTACCACCTTGCTTAGTATCACTATTATTTGCTTTCTTGTCATTTTTTATGTCACCAATTATGGTGTCTAAACTATCAGTAGGATTAAGTGCTTCATTTATATCAAAACCCTCATCATTAGGTTTTGTTAATTCAGATATAAAAACCATTTGGCTTTTTAATTTTTCCATAACTTCTTTATATTTTTCTTCGGAGTCGCTAGAAAGACTGTACTCTGGTTCACCAGAAAGATTTTTAATGTTTTCATCTATCCATTCTTCTTTAGTAAGTGTATTTTTGCGTTTTTTACTTGGAATAGACTTATCACTATTTTTGTTTTTAAGATTACCTGCTTCTACTATTTGGTCTAATAAATCAACAAGTTCACACTCAAAAATTTCAGGTGAACCATTGTCTTTAAATTCTTTACTAGATGCAAATAGTTCGGTAAAGTAATTTTTCCACTTAAAGCCAAACTGTTTAATTTTTTCTATAACAAGCGATAGTTGCAAAGCATTGTCCTGACGCATCTCTTTAACCATTCTTGTAGACTCATTCATTGCCTTTGTCATCGCTTTAAATTTCTCTGTTTGATCATCTTTAGTAGTTTTCAGTTGTTCAATTTCTTTTTTAAGCTCAATAATTCGGTCTTTCTGCTCACTCATAGTTATTTCTGCATTAGACAACATTTGTTTAACATATTCTTCAACTTCCGCCCTAGAGAAAGTTTTTTTAAATTGTGTTTGTTTTTTCTTTTCCATTATTTTCTACCATAGTCCTTTTATCTTCTTTATATTTTTTTATAATAATATATGCAAATATTCCAAGCCCAGCTAACACCATAAGCCCACTAAATAGCTTAGAAATAGGCAAATTTCCAAATTTTAAAATATATTCATCTTGCCTTAACCCTTCCATTAAAAATCTAACTGTGCCATAAAAACAGAAATAAGTCGCCGTTAAAATACCTGGTTTTCGCTTCTTAATAAAAAATAGAGATATTAAAAGCACAAAACCAATTAGATTAAGCATACTTTCGTAAAAGAACAGTGCCATATACCAGTCACCGTTTACATTAACTGCGTACGGAAACCACTGCAAAGCCTTATCTGTAATCTCTTTTCCATAAACCTCACAATTAAAATAATTGCCCCAGCGCCCAATTGCCTGAGCCAAAATTAAAAGCGGAGCAATATAGTCTGCCATTTCCAAAAAATTACGCTTTTTAATTAAGCAGAATAAAACCAGCCCAATCAGACCACCAATAACACCGCCAATAATACTCATTCCGCCATCTCTAAAAGCAAAAAAGTCTAAAATGCTAAGCTCTGGTTCAAATAACACCGAAAAAAGTCTTGCACCAACAATGCCAAGAGGCACTAAAAAGAGTAACAAATCTATGGCAAGGTCACTTTTTTCACCTCGTTTTTTTAAGGTGAAGCACAAAATAACAAAATCTAGCAATATTGCTGAAGTAATGATAATGCCATACCAATAAATTGGCATACCAAAAATTTCAAAAGCCACTCTTTCAACCAGCAAATTTTCCATATAGATATTATATTAACTTTGTCAATAATAACAATTAGCAATACAAAAAAAGAAAAAGAACTTAAATGTAACTTTAAGTTCTTTTATTAATATTTAATTCCTATTCAACAACATCTTTCTTTTACTAAAACTTGCCTAAAATTTTATATTAAAAATTTTGACTTATACAATAAACTAAGAAAAATTTGTGCTATTGCTTAATTAGGTGTAGGACCCTGTTCAACCGACTCATTATCCGCACCAGGATTTTTGTTGTTTCTATCTACATTAGTTGAAGCACTAGTCTGCCCACCCGAAATATAACTCTCATCTTTATATGCTGGATAATATTCAGTGCCAGGTATAGTTGTAGAACCAGTATCGCTACCAGATAAATCTAAAGCTGGGTTTCTGCTACTAGATCCTGTGTTGCTGTTTCCGGTATCTGGGACAGCTGGTCTGTATTCAGGTTCTGTTGTCTCAGCAGAATTTTGTCTAGTAATTGGTGTTGCACCAGATTCCACTGGTGAATAATCTGGTACTCCAGGACGATATTCATTTCTTGTAATTATACCAGAATTGGTGGTAGTTTCAGGTGTTTTTGTAGTCTCGGGCGTTCTAGTTGTTTCCGGCACTCTTGTTATAGGTGAAGGTGCGGTTTCTGGTAACTCTGTATCTGGACCACTTGGCCTTCTGGTTTCTTCGGTGGTAGTTGGTCTTGTTATTGGTCTAGTTTCTGGCTGTCTAGTTGTATCAGTTGGAGTATCTGTTTTAGCAGGGTTATCACTTTCAGGATAGGTAGTTTGTTCGGTAGAAGGGTTTTTGGTTACATCAGGAACTCTAGTCGTTTCAGAATCTGGATTTCTTGTTTCTTCAATATCTGTTGTTCTATCTGTATTCTCTGGAAAAACAGGAGGTTTTGGTCTATTATTCAATGCATCTCTTGCATCATCACACATACTCTTAAACGCAACAGCATATGGTAAAGCGATTGCAAGTGCACCAAGCATTGCTCCTGTTCTTACAATCCAAATAGGACAATCCTTCGCGTTTCTTTCAACAACAAACATAGGGTTACCATAATCATCACAAGGAATTCCATTAAAAATTTGTGTTGGCACATCAGTTTTTTCTGTTAAAAGCTTATGAGTGTTTTGCATTCTACCCTTTCCATCATATTCTTCAAGCAAATAACTTAAATTTCCATAAGTTTTTTTAGGGCACATTACAACTTCGGTTGCATAAGCCTTCTTGGTTCCTTTATCATAGTAAAACCCATTAGGAATTTTTGTAGGAACGTTTATAGTTAAACCAACTTCAAGGCTTTGAACATATTCTACGAATGCATCGCTATTAACAAATCTAATATAATCCTCTTCACTCTTTATCTCACGACCACCAAGAACACCATTTTTTAGCGACTTTTGGTTCATTAGACCAGAGGCAGTGTTCTTCTTCCAGTCTTCATAAGTTCTAACGTTGCTTAGTCTTAGTTTAACAGTTTGCTTTTTACCATCTTTATCAACAAAAGTAGCGCCTTTTACAGGATAAACATCACCAAAGCCACCACAGGCAAATTGTGTATTCATTGCATCAATTTCACTAGAATCTTGTGGTTGTCCATATGGAGCAAAGAAATCCAAGTAAGTAGGAACATTTAAAACTTCTTCACTTAATTTTTCTGCAAATTTTTTAGTTTTTTTGTTTTTATCTAATTCAGTTGTCTTACTATTCCAATAATTAGTATAATTTTCAAGATTATGTTTTCTTCTTGCAGGATTTCCACAGTAACCAATTATGCGTGTAGCTGTATTGGGGAATATGCCAGCAAGTACAGTCTGGTTGTTATTAAGTCTCCTATAAATTTCAGAACGATTGTCATTCATAAACTTCAAAAACATTGCCATGCCTTCTTTGGTCTTGCCAAGGTTAGCAATCTCAAAAGTTTTTGCTGTCATTCTACCATTACGCTGTTGTTTAAGTATAAATTGACCTGGCAACAATTCTATATTAGGAGTACCAAAACCACTCAACTCTTCTGTTGCACTTATAAGCGACCTATAGTCAGCAAAAACTGAATTTGCTATAGTACTTGCAACATCACTAATTGCCTTTTGTTCTTTGCTAGTAAGGTTAATAGAAGTATCGCTATATAACTCACGCAAACCATTCAACACCCGCAATTTAACGTCCATTAAGTCGCAAATATTTGAATAAGTATTTAACTGCGTAGAATATTCATACTCTTCAAATCCTGGTGTAATAGCTCTTTTGGCAACTTCAACAAGCCTGTTGTAAGCATCCAAACTATTTTTTCCATCACTAAAAGTAACAGGAAATTTCTTATTGGCTAAAATAACCATAGCATTTCTAAGTTGCTTTAGTGTTGCGTAATCTCCTGCCATATTATCAAAATTAAAATAACGTTTCAAAAAGGCATCTATAACATCTATATCTGCCTTTGAAAATATATAATCTCTTGGACTTAAGTAAACTTTTTTCATAATGTTTTCCCCCTAAACATTACCTTTTTTAGTGACCATATTGTATCATATAATATAAAAAAAGTCAATATTTAGTAG
>CAJJIV010000059.1 GCA_905187655.1 uncultured Eubacteriales bacterium
CTTAACAAGAACTATATAAAGCAAGTTATTAAAACTTCCATCAACATAAAAACAAGTGCAACAAGCCAAATACTTCTTGAATAGTATTCCGACATAAGTGATGGCAATCTTTGGAATTTAGAAGCAGTAATAGAAACAAATAAAAGTAAGCACACTTGATGCGTAGTTAATCTATTATTCATAACTTTCTTCCTCACTGGCTTTATTATTGTTTGCTAAATCTTCTTGTCTGGTTGAATTTATGTTAGGAATACTTTTGGGCCTTTTTTTCATATTCCTTAAATCTTTAATAATTATTCCATCTTTTGTATCGGCCTTTACCATTGGTGCATATGGAGCAAAGTATGGTGTGCCATAAGAGTCAAAAGTCATTAAATAAGCGGTTACAAACACTAGGGCGACTAATATTCCATAAAAGCCGGCAACGCCCCCTATAACTGTAAAAATGAGCCTTAAAACACCCGCTGTCTGAGACAGGTCTGGAACCATATAAAGTGTAACACCACTAATAGCAACCATAATTACCGCAGGCGGAGAAATAATGCCCGCTTGTACCGCAGTATCACCTAAAACCAAAGCACCAATTATAGACAGAGCCATACCAAGATACTTTGGCATTCTTACACTTGCTTCATTTAAAATTTCAAATAAAAATAAAACAAAGAGAATTTCTATTATTGGCGGAAACGATAAACTTTCAATACTACTTTGCAAAGTAATTAAAAAGTCTATTGGCAAAAGAGCATAATGAAAGCTCTGCATAGCTACATAAATTCCAGGTAAAGCAATTGAAATCATAAAGCCAATAACCCGCAATATTCTTGTAGTAACAGCTTTTAAATTTTGTGTAAAATAATCATCAGCACTTTGAAAATCTTCTATAAGTAAATATGGTACAGTTAGCGCAATAGGAGAACCATCAACCAAAACCACCACTCTGCCTTCCATTAGTTTAGCAACTGCAACATCTGGTTTTTCGGTATTCCCTACTTGCTTAAATAATTTACTATGCTTTTCTTCTAGCATTTTTTGAATATAAGAACTATCTAAAATTGCATCAATAGAAATTAATTTAAGCCGTTGAATAACTTTATTTACCACTGTTTTATCTGCAATTGTAGATATATAAACGACCTTAACAAGGGTGTTAGAATATTTACCCACTTGAACATCTTTTATGTTAAGGTCGGCACTTTTAACTTTTCGTCTTATTAAACTTATATTAGTATTAACATCTTCAACAAAACCTTCCCTTGGACCTTTTAACACTGCCGAAGTTGGAGGTTCTGTTATTGCTCTTTTTTCATAACCTTGACAAGCAAAAGTAACAATCTCATTACTTGGAAGCAAAATAGCAACAAATCCACTTAACAAGTCCGAAATAACATCATCGGATTTTTGCTTTATTTCACCGCCACTTATAGTCGCTGTGCTTAAAAGAACTTTTGCGTTTAGTTCTTCACTGGTTAATGATACCAGTGGCGAAACTAAAGCGCTACTTAATAGTTGCTTATTAATTAGCGAATCAATGAAAAAAATTTCCACCTTTCCACAAGGTAAATTAAGAACTTGATTTTTATAATCACTTGAGTCTTTAAAAGTTTCTTCTAACTCTGTTTTAATATTATTCTTTTGCATAAAATTATTTTGCTTAATAAAACAAATTTTTATACTTAACAATTTATGCAATTAAAAAGGTACAAACGCATTAACCCCTAAATTAAAATTTGTTTGTACCTTTACATATAATAAATTATTGAACTCCAAACAGTTTTTCCATTTCCGTTTGATTATAACCTTCACTGCTTATAAGTTCGGTTAGCCACGAGTATTCTGTGGTGTCTAAATTGGTTTTACCAGAATCTACTTTAAAACCAAGATTTACACCATTGTTAATTGTTAAATTATAAACATATGGTGATTTAGAAATTTCATCTAAAAATGATTTTAATTCTTCTTTGGTGTTAAAAAATTTATGTGTGCCAACATCTTCATTTTTAATTACTGAATATACACTTTTCATTGCATCAACTGCGTTTTGCTTATCTTCTGCGGTGGCTGGCAACTCTTCTTTGTCTTCAAGCTTTGAGTAATCTGAAACAGAGTTAACGACCTTAGATATTGCATTTGCAGTGGACTCTTCAACTCCAAGTTGAGTTAAGTTTTCTTTACTTGTAATAGATTTAATCATGTCTGTAGATTGATTTGTGTCCATTCCATCTAACACATTAATTAAATCATCGGTATTTAAGTTGTCAAGCGAATTTTGCAATTGCTTTGCAACTTTTATGGTCGCCGAAACGGTTTTTAACGCATTTTCAAAATCTATTGTGTCATATGTTGATCTAATTGAATTTTCAAGAGTGGCTATGGCAGTTTCATCTTTTCCTAAATTCTTTCTTACAAGCAACACAGTCAATTCTTTTCCAAGTGTAGTATCGCCTTCAATTGGACAATTTAATAGTTGACTACTTCTTATATTATTTAAAGCACAACCAAGCGCTTCATAATCAATTTTATCTTCAATATTACCTTCAAGTTGCAATGATTTATATACTTTCCCAAAACAAGAAAATACATTTCCTAAGTAAACCTTTTCAGTTTCCCAATTTACTTGACTTGCCGTAGTAGAAATAATAAAAGTCTTAGATTCCTCTTCGGTTATATTTAATAATGGGTAACAAAATTTTAAACCGGCTTCAATAACTTTGGGCAAGGAATTTTTTAAAGTTACTCCATCTGTCATTGCACCAACAAAGTCTATTGCATTAGTTCCTTCAGTTAAGCAATTAATTACGGCATCATTTCCTTCTTTATTGGAAATTGCTTTTAATAGTCCAGATTTATTTAAAACTTTCACTGTTTTAACTAGTGCCTTTAAATCAGCTTTAAGGGTAGTTGGAGTGGATAATTTAAGTTCGTTTATAACGGAATCAAGCGCTCCACTAAGTTCGCCATCTATACTAGGTTTTGTTAATGCTAAAATTGTGGCTTCACCTTCACCTGCCCAACTTTTTGCAACCGTTACAATAAGTTCATTTGCAATTTCAGGAATAATTTTTGATTCAAATAAATAATCTATCGCTTCATCTACAATATCAAGGTCTTCTGATGTCAAATTGTTAACATTAATGTCTTTAAGTCTTTCAATTCTTACATAAACTTTAACCAAATTATCCGCTTCTTCGGTTAATTTAATTTTCTGCTTGTTGTCTGTTTTTATTGTTGTTAAATATTCGACACTTTTTGTGGAGATGGACTTGTACCCAAAGACATTAAGAATCTTAAGTGGCCAAGCATTATTAAATTGGCCAAAATAATCATCTATTAAATTTGCCGATTCCTGCCCCGAGCCTGTTTCTTGTGATAAATTATTAATGTCATCTGCATACACCGTGTTAGAGTTATTGTAAGAAGTGCTTGTAACAGGGTTTGATTGATTGTTATATTCATTTATATAATTAATTTCTTTGTTGCAAAAATTAATTGCACCTGCAAAAGGAAGAAAAATCACTGCAAAAACAATTACCGCTTGAACAACTCCAATTGCACAACCACTAAGCCTGTGTTTATTGGCTGGATCGCCGTTTTTATCCACCTTCTTTACAATAAAAGGAGCAATAATCGCATAAATTAACAGCATTATTAATGAAATTACTAAGAACATTAATAAAAACAAAAATAAATTGGCAATTCCCACCGGAACTCTTAATATCAAACTTTCTGCCGTAGGACTGCTAGAAATAATATCAGCTACAGTGTCAATGCTTTTAAGATAATTTATTATTGTGTCGTTAACTGTTGTTACACCTACATTGCCTATTGTCAAATTGAATTTTGTTAAGTCCATATTTAAAATTGCATTACTAAATAATGGTGTTAAAAAGAACGCTAAAATCGCACTAATTATAACACCGCCCAGCCTAAGCAAAGACCTTTTTAGTCCCCTTAGCAAACCAAGAAGCAAACCAATAATAATTAGCCCTACAAAAATAATTCCTATAATACCTTTTACCATTTTGCCTCCTTTTGTATCTAGATAAAGTATTTGTCCTAGAAAAATATTTAAACTTAATTTTTTGTTGTTTTATATTTTTTTACAATAGACGCAAGATAATCTACCATTTTATCTACATCGTTACCAGAATTATCAACAATAATCGCATCTAAAGCTGGTTTTAGTGGAGAAATTTCTCGCTCCATATCTAATCGATCTCGCTCTTTAATCTCTTCAATTACTTTACTTAAAGAAATGTGCTCACCCTTTTTGTCGTAGTCAGCTTTCCTTCTTTGTGCCCGAACTTCAACCGAAGCCGACATAAAAAATTTAACTTCGGCATTAGGAAAAACCACAGTACCAATGTCCCTGCCTTCAACCACAGAATCATTGCTTGTTGCAATTTGGCGCTGGATTTTGCGTACAACTTCTCTTAGTTTAGGCAATTTTGCATATCTTACAACCGCCTGGCTAATGTGATGCTGATTTATTTCACCAGATACATCTTTGCCATTAAGTGTAATAAAGAACTCGCCATTTTTAAAACCTTCAACAACACTCATATCTTTAACAAGATTATAAAAATCATCTTCGTTAAAATAATCTTCATTAAAGTTTTCTAAAATTAATATAGTCATAGCACGATATATTGCGCCAGTGTTACAATATACAAAACCAAGTTTTTGGGCAAGTCTTTTTGCAATAGTAGACTTTCCAGAACTTGCTGTTCCATCTATGGTTACAATCATTTTTACCCCTTATTTATTATGGTATTCATTATATAATTCTTGTCCAAAGAATCTTGCAATTTCAGCATTGGCAGTATCTCTTGCATCTGAAGCATGAATAACGTTTTTGCTTGAAGATGCATTTTTGTGCATAAAGTCTCCTCTAATTGTTCCTGCAGGAGAATTTTTGGTAGGCCCCACAATTTCTCTAATTTTAGCAATTATACCATTACTTCCTCCAACAAGCATGGCATAACATTCTCCGCTAAGCATATATTCTTCTAGTTCAGGATAAAATGGCATATTGGCAATATGTGCATAATGCTCCTTTAAAACTTCCTTATTAATAAGTATGCTTTGTTCGGCAATAATAGTTCCGCCAATTTCTTCTATTCTTCTTTTAATTTCTGCCTTGTGTTCAAGATATGTTGGTTTAATCATTACGTAACTAAATTCTTCAAAATTTTTCATTTTTCTTCTCCGTAAATTTATTTTACATAATATAATACCAAAAAATCAACATAGTTGTCAAATTAATATGAGTATTAATAAACAATGACGAACGCCATATAGGATATTTGTTTCATAATATTATCACTTTGATAATCTAGCAAAATATTACCTATATTTAGAACTATATATCTAATTATAACTAGAAATTTTTGTGCTGTTTAAAATTACATACACAAACTTTGAGTGTCTTTTAGAAAACAATTTTTCTGTTTCGCAATTTGTATTCTTTCTGCTGGCGTTAGTTCAAAGTTAGTTGATGAAGCAAAGCGACACCGACTTGTATCAAGACAAGCACACGCCAGAATCCCACTACCCAATATTTACCCAAACTTTTCCCAAACT
>CAJJIV010000060.1 GCA_905187655.1 uncultured Eubacteriales bacterium
CTGGTTCTTCTTCAGCTACTTCTTCGGCTTCGACTTCTTCGGCTACTTCTTCTGGCTCAGTGTATTCTTCCAGTTCTTCGGCAGTAGATTCTTCTTCCGCTTCTTCAGTACTTTCTTCTTGGTCTTCTATTGCTTCTTCAGCAAGTTCTTCAGCTTCCGTGTCTTCTATCTCGCCTTGCTCTGCATCTGTTGATCCTTCTGCTTTAACTTCATCATCGGTATTGGTATCGTAAAAATCAACTTCATCAGAGTCATCTTCAACTGGTTCTTCTAAATTTTCTTCTTCCTCTTCATCATCTTCGCCAAGCAAGTATTTTTCTATTTGATTATTCTCTTCGGCGCTTAGAACATACTTTTCACCTTCTTCAAGGTCGGCAGAATCTGCTTGCTCGGTCTGAGGTGCAACAGGTTCAGCATTTGCGGAAGCAGGAGTAGAAGAATCAGGGTCTTCTTGCAGGCTTCTGAATTCGTTAATTAGCTGTTTTAATTCAGCAGTGTTGTTTAGTGGCTCAACAGTTCCGCCACCCAAAGCCTGAGTTTGCTCTGGCTGAGTTGGTTGTTTTACCTCTTTGTTTTTTCTGCTAAATAATCCCATTTTATTTTCCTCACATTAAAATTTTAGTATATTATAACAAAAGAAAATTTGTTTTGCACCTAAATTATCACCATTTTGGAAAATTTTTGAGTTATTTTTACAAAAATTTACTTATCTAGATAATATGACGCAGCTGTTGTATGTCCATATTGATAATAAATTCCCTTATTGCTCTCTAGCCTTGCATCTCTATTCATACTCCAAAACGAATACATTGCTACTCCACTTTCCTTACAAAACTCTGCTACTTTTTGGGTCAAATCGGCAGTAAAAGTTGGATTATCGCTATTTTCATAACCAATATCAACTGTTGCTCCTAGCATTTTGTATGCTTCTTCATCGGTTATTGTTACGTTATATTCTGCATAAATTTGTTTTAGTTGTATCATTGCATTTTTTAGTGCCCTTATTGATGCATCACCAAAATCTTCACCACTTCTTACCCCACTATAGCCGTAACACATTGTCATATTGTTAATAACACTAATTTTTACTCCCGCGTTAATGTATGCCCTAATTAGGTTTAACTGCGTTGTATCCCAACCATATGGCATAATAGGAATCGTTAAACTTACTTCTATCCCTGTCTTATCCTGAACTTTTTTAACTGCTCGTGCATTAATGGAATTGTTGTATGTTCCTTGATTGCTTTCTTCAATATCTAGGTCTATTCTTTTTAGACCATATGTGTTTATAACTTCGGTATACATTTGTGCAAGTTTTTCCTCGCTTTGGCTATCCGTCCAAGGTGAATTTCCCAGTTGTCCACCAAAAGACACAATAACATCTCCGCCGGCCTCTTTAATTTGCCTTATAGATTCTTCTATGCCAGCATACTGAAATTTGTCGCTTCCATTAGGACTAAGGCTATATAGACCGCCCCAACACCAACGAATTGTTCCATCGCTTTCAGTTGGCTTGTTGCTGTCTGCTCTAATAAAACCTAGATTATAATATTTTATTCCGGTGTCGTAATAAATTTGAAGCAAATTTGGCACCCCATTTATGCTATATGCTGATGCAGTGTCAACCCATTGTACCATATCTACAAATGGTGCCAAAAGACTTGTCGGAAAGTTAGCACTCTCTTCGCTAACACTTTCTTCTAATTTTTTGCCAACTTCGTTTAATGTGACCTTGTTCTTTAATTCTTGTTCAGGTGGATTTGTCCAACTTCTTGTTAGTGCAATAAATAGCACTGAAAATACAAATAATACGCTTGCTATAACTATGCAAAGCACTCTCTCTAGTTTTTCTCTATTCATTTTTCTCTCCGTAATTTTTTTTCTTATTATGAAAAAATTGTTATGATTATATACTTATTTATAACTATTTTATTTGAATTTGCAAACCAAACCACTTGACAAAGATATATGCGTTGGTTTACAATTTAGGATAAATTTATAATCACAAGGTGGTATTAATTAATGAACAAAGATATAGTAGTTTGTGTATCTTGGCCATATGCCAACAACAATTTACACCTAGGATACATTGCAAGTTCGCTTTCTGGGGATATTTTGGCTAGGTACCACCGAATGTGTGGGGACCGTGTTTTAATGATATCGGGTGCCGATTCTCACGGAACAAAACCAAGCATAAAAGCAAAACAACAAGGCTGTTCTCCAAAGGATATTGTGGACGTCTACTATAAAAACTTTAAAGAAGCACTTGAAAAATTTAATTTTTCATTTGATGATTTTGGAATAACCTATGACCCTTTCCACAAAGAACATGCAAAAGAAATTTTTAAAAAGTTGTACGACAATGGCTACCTATATGAGAAGGTAACCAAACGTCCTTATTGCAATAAATGCAACAAATTTATTGCCGATACCGAAATTGAAATCACTTGTCCTGTTTGTGGTTCAAAAACAAAGGCCGATAACTGCGATTGTGGATATGTTCCAAACGAAGCCGACCTTGAACACGGAAAATGCTTAATTTGTGGGTCTGAAACTGAACAAAAGGACAATAAGACTCTTGTATTTAAACTAACTGCATTTAAAGACTTTTTAGAAAACAACCTAAATAAATATCGTAATATTTGGCGAGCCAACAGCATTAATGAAACAGAAAAATACTTAAAAGACCTTCGTGATAGAGATTTTTCAAGGGACCTTGATTGGGGTGTTGAAATTCCTATTAAAGGCTACGAAGACAAAGTTGTTTGGGTTTGGTGGGAAGCTCTGCTTGGCTATGTAACAGGGTCAATGAAGGTTTGTGAAAAACTTGGCTACGATTGGCAAGATTTTTGGAAAACCGACCATGATGTTAATAATGAAAAAATTATATATATGTGTCATGCCAAAGATAACATTGTTTTTCATTCACTATTCTTCCCTGCCATGCTAGAAGGTCTGCATGATAATTTTGTTACTCCTGGTATTATGGTGTCGGCTGAATATTTATTAATGAATGACCAAAAGATTAGTAAAAGCCGAAACGGCAACGAGTGTGAAGCACTAACTTGGGCAAATGAGTACAATACCGACACATTAAGATATTATTTTACTGTTAACGGTCCAGAAAAAAAAGATATAAACTTTTCGCTTGACTTATATCGAACTTGTCATAACGAAGTTGTTAACAAGTTTGGAAATTTAGTTAATCGCACACTTAAGTATAAAGGTTTAACAGAAATTCCTAATGGTAAAGTTGATCAAACAATTAAAGAAAAAATTACTGCATGCTTTGCCGACACCGCAAAGGCCATTGAAGAAATAGAGTTTAAAAAGGCCGGAACATTTGTCATGGACTTAATTGTTGAAGCAAACAAGTACTTTGATGAACAAAAACCTTGGGTCTTAATTAAAGAAGACCAAGAAAGATTTAATGATGTAATTTATACTTGCGCATATTTAATTGCAAATTTGTCTAACCTTGTTGAGCCATTTATGCCTGCAACTGCACAAAAGTTACGCGATTATTTAGGCATTACAGACAAACCAAGTTGGAAATTGGTTGAAGAGTTTAACCGCAAGATAGACACGGAAAAAATTGAACCATTGTTTACAAGAATATAATTAACGAGGACAAACGCACCTATGAATACTTACATTTCGGAAGAAATTTTAGATTTACTTATCGGTTTTGAATATTTGCTTGAATCACAGAGTGGTGAAAAATTTGATATAAAACACAAAATATTACATTTGGTTTCTAAACGAGAGAAAACTAATCCTAATTACTTAGTAGAAATTTTAAATATTGCCAGAAGCAATCTTGCTATAATTTGTAATTCCTTAATTAAGGAAGGCTTACTTGCAAAATTTAAGGAAAAAACTAATAAAAAAGAAATTTATTATGCTGTTACCTCACTTGGACAAGAAAAGTTGAAAGAAAAATTTGAAAACACTGAAAAAACACTAGATAAATTACGCAATAAGGGAAAAATAAGAAAAACAGCACAAGAACTTACCAAAATGTTTTAGGAGGAACTATGCTAAACCTATACGATTCATTAGACCGAAAGGTTGAACCAATTGCAAAAGATGGACAAAAAAAAATAAATTTATACTATTGCGGTCCTACCGTTTACTGGACACAGCACATAGGTAACATGCGTGCCTTCTTTGTTATGGACTCGGTTAGACGTGCAATTTTATACAACGGACTAGAATGTGAATCGGTTATGAACATAACTGACGTTGGACATATGACTAGCGATGAAGATGCTGGTGAAGATAAAATGATAGTTGCAAGCAAGCGTGAACACAAAACACCAGAAGAAATTGCCAATTACTATATGAATTTGTGCCTAGATGATATGAAAAAACTTAACATAATGATGCCAACACACATAGAAAAGGCAACAAATTGCATAAACGAAATTATTGATTTTGTTAAAACCTTAATTAAAAATGGGTACGCCTACGAAACACCAAATGGCATATATTTTGACATTTCAAAGTATGCCGACTATGGCAAGCTTGGAGGAATGAACCAAGAAGATAAAAAAATGGGTGCCAGAATTGAAGTTGATAGTTTTAAACGAAACCCTGCCGACTTTGCACTTTGGGTTAAAGCACCAAAAGAACATATAATGCAATGGCCAAGTCCTTGGGGTATGGGATATCCTGGTTGGCACATAGAATGCTCTACCATCTGCCATAAATTTTTTGGCGATAATGTAGACATACACGGCGGTGGAATTGAACACAAGCCTGTTCATCACGAAAATGAAATTGCACAAAACTTTGGCCTAACTGGTAAACAAGTTGTTAAGCATTGGGTTCATCATGAACACCTTATGGTAGATGGCGGGAAAATGAGCAAAAGCTTAGGCAATGTATGGTCACTTTCTGGACTTATTGAGCAAGGTTTTAGACCACTTGCCCTAAGATATTTCTTTTTAAATGCACATTTTAGCAAACAACAAAATTTTACACTAGCCGAACTTAAAAGTTGCGACACCGCTCTTACTAGATTATATAAACTTGTTTTGGAACATAAAAATGGTGAAACCACCCCACTAGACCTGTCCAAAAATGAAGAGAAATTTTTAAACGCAGTTAATGATAACCTGAATTTGCCACTTGCCCTTTCTTCTATGTGGGATGTTGCAAAAATTGCACCTAGAAACAAAAATGTTTACAAAACCTTGCTTAAATTTGATGAAGCTCTTGGCTTAGACCTTATTAATGCAGAAGCACACTTAAAGGAAGAGCCTGAGGAAATTCCTGAAGACATAATTGAACTTGCTAAAAAGCGTTGGGAAGCAAAAACCAACAAAGACTGGGCTACTGCCGACAAGTTGCGAGATGAACTTAAATCTTTGGGCTATACAATAAAGGATACTAGCACTAATTATGAAATAACTAAATTATAAAAAATTATAAGACACTTATATTTTTAAGTGTCTTTATTTTTTATAAAATA
>CAJJIV010000061.1 GCA_905187655.1 uncultured Eubacteriales bacterium
CACCACCAGCCCCAGCGGCAGGGAGAACACCAGTGTCCAGAAAAAGAGCTCACAGTTGAGCAGAAACGCGCCGGAAAGGCGCTCAAGAATCACAGTCACAAACACACACCCATCAATTCAAACGTACGTTCGGTTTTTACTCCGCCAGAGTCAGACCATATTTCTCGGCCAGAGCGCCCATGGTGCCATCGGCCTTGAGCTCGTCAAAGGCGGTGTCCCCAGCGGCTCTGGTAATTTCAAGGGATCGGCCGGAGTGTTATCTAAGGCGATTGAATTATTAAGGGATTGGGCAGAGAAAAATAAGAGTTAAATACAAGCGTGCAATATTAAATATCAAAAGAGATGAGAAAAAGTAATTATGATAAAATTAATAAGGATAGCAAATTGGGAGTAGGTTTGTTGTGTATTACAGTAATAGGAAAAATAGAAAAGCAATAAAGTGGCAATGGCTTATTTTAACTTGTGTTTGTTTTATTTTAGTTGTTGTTGCATCTTGCACTTTTTCTAAACCAGTTGGGACATTTTTATTTGGTCTTTTTGGAATCTTGTTGTATCCAATATCTCTTATTTTGGCACTGATTGGGGTGGCAAAGTGTTTGAGGTTTAAATTTTCAAGACAAGGTAAAAATGTTGTTTATCTTTGCTTTGTTTTTGGTTCTCTTGCATTATTGCTTCATATTGCTTTTTTAGGGAATTATATAAAAGTTGTAGGTGCCAAAATTGGCAACTATTTTGATTTTTTAGGCAAGGTACTTAGCGGTGAAAGTGGGTTGACTATAGGTGGTGCAATTTTAACACTTATTTCATATCCGTTTGTGTCGTTGCTGGGTGTTGTTGGTGCTTCTATATTTTTTGCAATTTTATTAACCATTTTCACATCACTAACAATTGATTATTACATTAATCTTAAAAAATATTATGATTTTACCAATTCACCTAGAATTAATTCAAGAGATGTGCCAGGGCCTAATGCTTACACGACATCTAGTGATTCAATTGCAAATTCCATTAACACATTAAATGGACCTACTGAAGTAGTTCCTACAAAAAATAATGAAGAAGATTATATAGGGCTACTTAAACCAGATGAAAAAATAGAGAATCCATATACTACCGATGAGTATGATTCATTAATTAGCACTAGAACAGGTGAAAGTGTAAAAAGATATGCAAATAAAGACCAGGAACCAATTAAAGAAAGTGCTATTAATACCCTTTATGGTAAATCATCGGCTGAAGGATTTGAAGATGATAACCTTGCTAATAACGAAAAAGCAAATTCTCATTATGATCCCAGCAAGTTTGATAGTCCACTAGATTACATAACCACACCTTACGCACCAAATATTTTTAATAATATAAATAAGCAAGAAGATGAGCAAGACGATACAAATAGTTATTCATCATATTCATTAAATGACAATGAAGAATATACTGAAGGTGAACAAGACAGCATTTTGCCACAAAACGACCCATTTGTATTTAATGATTTGGATACAAAGACAGAAGACAATACTAGTGCTTCGGCATTTTCTTCTTCTAATGATGCATTGTTTAGTCCATTAAATTCTAGAACCAATGACCGAGAAAATAGAAGCGAGAGAAGAAGAGAGAGAGAAAGTAGTAGAATAGAAAGTCCTTTTTCGCCTTTTAATGCAATAGATACTCAGCAAGATCGAAATAAAGTGAATGGAAATGATGATAAATTTGTAAGTCCTGCGGTTGATTTCTTTAACCAATCACCTAAAAAAGAAGCAGAACAAATATCATTAATAGACAGAAAACCTCAAAAGCAATACAAGCACGAAACTGATGACCACTATAATGCACCGCCAACCACACTTTTACAACTTAGGTCTGACGATGAAAGTACTTATGGAGGAGATTATAAAAGTAAAATTGTTACACTGGAGAAGGTGCTTAGAAGTTTTAATATTGAAGCAAAAGTTGGCAATGTGGTTAGGGGCCCAAGTGTTACGCAGTACGAATTAGAAATGCCTTACGGTGTTTCTGTTAAAAGAATTTTGCCTTTTGACAATGACATTACAAGTGCGCTTATGAGTAAAAGTCCGGTTAGAATTGAAGCGCCAATTCTTGGAAAAAATGCTGTTGGTATTGAAGTCGCCAACGATAAACGAAGTACAGTAGGGCTAAGGGAAGTTTTGGAGAGTAAAGAATTTCAAAACACGTCTGTTACTTTGCCCGTTGTAATAGGTAAGAGCATTAGCGGTGAAATTGTAGTTAAGTCTTTGCCAAAAATGGTTCACATGTTGGTAGCAGGTTCAACCGGTTCTGGTAAATCCATCTTTTTACATAGTTTAATTTTAAGTTTAATGTATAAATGTTCACCTTCTCAGTTACGGTTTATTATGATTGATCCAAAGCGAGTTGAATTTACAGGATATAGCGGTATGCCTCATATGATGTTGCCAAATGCGGTATGCGAGTGTGATAAAGCAATTAATGCTCTTAGTTGGGCAGTTAAAGAGATGGATAGAAGGTTTAAAAAATTATCACAATATCGTGTACAAAATATTTCAGACTTTAACCATTGTTCAGCTGTAACTGAAACGCATGAAGAAACAGAAATGCCATATATTGTAATTGTTATTGATGAGCTAGCTGATCTTATGATGATTGGTAAAAAAGATGTTGAAGAGAAAATAATGCGACTTGCACAACTTGGAAGAGCAAGTGGTATTCATATGATTATAGCCACACAAAGACCTTCTGCTGATATTATTACTGGTACTATTAAAAACAATTTACCGACACGTGTTGCTTTTTCACTTGGAAGTAGTGTTGATAGCCGTGTTATTTTAGATGAAACAGGGGCAGAAAAACTGCTAGGTGCTGGTGATATGCTATTTGCTCCGCATGATAGTAATACAACTACTAGGCTTCAGGGTGCATTTATGAGTATGGATGAAGTTAAGAGAGTTGTAGATTACATAAAGGAGCATAATGCATCATATTTTGATGAAGAAGTTGCAAAAGAGATTTTAAGTGATAAAAAAGAGGAACAGACTAACGAAGGCAATGGAAGTGGAAACTACGACCCAAATGCACCAGACATAGACGAACTTTTACCTGCAGCACTTAAATTGTGCATTGAAACTGGTGGTGCTTCCATTAATATGGTTCAACGTAGATTTAGAGTTGGCTATGCAAGGGCAGCACGAATAATTGACCAAATGGAACTTGCTGGTTACATTTCACCAGGTAACGGAAGTAAGATTAGAACGGTTTATATGACAAAGAGTGAATTTAATGAAAAATTTGGTGAGGACAACTAAGGAGTAAGAAATGGAAGATAAACAAACAAATTCAGATGGTATTTTGGTTGGGGTTGTATCCCTTGGGTGTGACAAAAATCGTGTAGATACAGAAAATATGATGACCTATCTTGCAAATGAAGGGTATAATTTTACATCAGATTCAAGTCAGGCAGATATTATAATCGTAAATACATGTGCTTTTATAAAATCATCTAGAAATGAGTCTTTTGATACGGTTGAAGAAATGATTAACTACCGTAAGAAGGGCAAGTGTTCCTGTTTAATTTTGACAGGATGCTACCCACAACGATATATTAACGAATTACAGACTAATTTCCCAGAAGTAGATATATTTTTAGGTGTTAACGAATATAAAGACATTTGCAAGATTATCAAAAGATTTTATGCAGATAAAAAGCGAAAAAAAATTATAGAAATTGACTCTCCATATAAAATTGATGCTATTGAAAAGGGCAGGGTAATTACTACTCCTTCATACTATGCGTATGTTAAAATTGCCGATGGTTGTGACAACTTTTGCTCATATTGCACCATTCCTTATATAAGAGGAAGATACAGGTCAAGAAAAATTGAAAGTATTGTTGCTGAAACTGCCGACCTTGTAAAAAATGGGGCAAAGGAGATTATTTTGGTTGCCCAAGATGTCGCAAATTACGGAATAGATTTATATAAAGAAAAAAAGTTGACTGAGCTTGTACAAAAACTATCAAAAATTGATAACTTGGAGTGGATAAGGCTATTATATTGTTACCCAGAAAACATTGAAGATAGTTTAATTAAGGAATTACACGAAAATAAAAAATCATGTGCTTATATTGATGTTCCTTTTCAGCATGTAAACAATGAAATTTTAAGGCTTATGAATCGAAAAATCACTAAAAATAAGATTGTTGATTTGTTGGATAAAATTAGGTCAGGGGACAGACACATAGCAGTAAGATCTACATTTATTGTTGGCTTTCCAGGTGAAACAAAGCAAAACTTTAATGAACTATTAGAATTTTTATTAAAGTACAAGATGCCAAATGTTGGTTTCTTCGCTTATTCAAGAGAAGATGGAACAGTTGCTGCAAGGTTTGACAACCAAGTTGATGAAATTACCAAAAAGCAACGACTGATGAAAGCAATGAAGGTTCAGCGAAAAATTATTGCTGAATATAACAACAGGTTTTTAAATAAAACTCTAAAAGTTTTAGTAGAAGGACAGGATCTTAATAAAGGTTTGTATTACGGAAGAACAGAATATCAGGCTCCAGACATCGATACATTAACATATTTTGAAAGTGATGAACCAATTGAATTAGGTCAATTTTATATGGTAAAAATAAATAAAATTAAAGGATATGACTTATTTGGTACAGAAATAAGCACAAAGGAGTAACAAATGAAAACAGTGAATAAAAATCTTCCAAACATTTTAACAATTTCAAGAATAGTAATTACACCAATAATAGTGCTTTTATTTTTATTGCCAATTCCTAATGGAATAGGTGTGTTTTGTTCGCTTGGAATTTATATTATTGCTTCTTGTACCGATTTTATTGATGGTCACATTGCAAGAAAATATAATCTAGTTTCAGATACTGGCAAATTATTAGATGCAGCTGCTGATAAATTTTTGCAAACATCTGCATTAGTTTTAGTGCTGTTTGCAACCGAAGTTTATTGTCCACTATGGGTTAAGATAGTGGTATTACTAATTTTCTTGCTAAGAGATGCTTGGATAAGTGCTGTTAGGCAACTTTCTGCATCAAAAGGAGTTATAATTCCTGCAGATATGTGGGGTAAAGTAAAATCTATTTTGCTTGACATTTCTATAGGTATACTTTTCTTTTTTGTAGGTATGGTTAATTTATTGCCAAATGGTGAAAGTACTAAATTTCTTGGCGTAACCTTTGGCTATGTATGTGTGTTTGGTTTAACACTATTGACTGTTTCAGCATTATTCTGTCTAGTATCGGGTGTAAATTATACCATTAATGCTTGGGGAGTAATTACAGGCAAAGGTGAAGTAAAATTTACAAAAAAGGCAGGCAACAACAGTGTTGAAAAAGAAAACAAAAAAGATGATGCTGAAACCAATGAAATAGTTAAAACCGACAAATAATTAAAAAAAACAACAACTAAAAAAATAACTATTGAAAAAATAATA
>CAJJIV010000062.1 GCA_905187655.1 uncultured Eubacteriales bacterium
GGTGGCTGGGAAAACCGCTTAAATGAGTTTCCAATTTTAGATATAGATTATTGTCGAGTACGTCATAGCAAACTGTGGAAAGAATTTAGGTTAATGTTTTATTCTAAAAATGACAAATATGAAATACCACTTGCAACAAACAATTTAAACAAAGCATATGATAATTTTTGGGAACTTCTGCGATATGTATTAAATTCCTATATAGATATGTTTTGCGTTGTCAACAATGAATTATGCATTAACTTAACAACCATTAAACAAATTATGCCAAATGAAACTGATGGTGGAATAACTTTACATTTTGGAAATGATTCTTTACTAAACATAGACAAAGAATTTTCTCACCACGTTATAAAGGAGTATACTAATTATCACAAGATGATTAAGGGTCTTAAACTATCTGAAAAACAGCAAAAGAATGAGGTAGAATATAACGCATAAAAACAATATAATACTTTAAAAAAGCCTCTCAAAATAATTTGAGTGGCTTTTTATATTACTTTTTAAGATTAAAAAATGCGTTAATTCCTAAGTATTTAGCTTCTGAACCAAGTTCTTCTTCAATCCTTAATAATTGATTATATTTAGCAACACGGTCGGTCCTTGATGGCGCACCAGATTTAATTTGCCCAGCATTAAGTGCAACCGATAGATCTGCTATTGTAGTATCCTCGGTTTCTCCACTTCGGTGAGAGATAACAGCAGTATAGCCAGCACGATTTGCCATTTCTATAGCCTCTAAAGTTTCAGTAAGTGTTCCAATTTGATTAAGCTTAATTAATACTGAATTTGTTACTCCTAGGTCTATGCCCTTTTTAATTCTTTCAGTATTTGTAACAAATAAGTCATCACCAACTAGTTGAATCTTTTTGCCAAGCTTATCGGTTAAAAGTTTCCAACCATCCCAATCTTCTTCAGCAATAGCATCTTCTAGGGTAATAATTGGGTATTTATCTGCCATCTCTACCCAGAAATTAACCATCTCTTCTCTGGTAAACAATTTGTCTGATTTCCAGAAATAGTAGCAACCTTTTTTGCCAATTTTTTCTGCTTCATCATACATTTCTGTTGCAGCGGCATCTACGCCAAGTCTAAAATCATCACCTGGCTTATAGCCTGCATTATTTATTGCTTCCATAATACACATAAATGCTTCTTCATCACTTTTAAAGTTAGGTGCAAAACCGCCCTCATCGCCAACTGCAGTTGAATAGCCTTTTCCCTTTAAAACACTTTTTAGGCTATGAAAAACTTCAGCACACATTTTAAGAGCTTCTTTAAAGGTTTTGGCACCAACTGGCATTACCATAAATTCTTGAATATTTACGCTGTTATCCGCATGCTTGCCACCATTAATAATATTCATCATAGGAACAGGTAAAACATGTGCATTACAACCGCCAACATATTTATATAAAGGCATTTCAAGATAATTTGCTGCCGCTCTTGCAACTGCAAGCGATACACCAAGAATTGCATTTGCTCCAAGTCTGCCTTTATTTTTGGTTCCATCAAGTTTAATCATAAGTTCATCTACACTTCTTTGGTCAAACACGCTAGACCCAATAATTGCTTCAGCAATTTCGGTATTAACATTGTTAACAGCTTTTTCAACTGATTTTCCTAAATAATTCTTTTTATCTCCATCTCTAAGTTCAACGGCTTCAAAGGCACCAGTAGATGCCCCAGATGGAACAATTGCCCTGCCAGTTACGGCATCATCTACGGTTACTTCAACTTCTACAGTTGGGTTACCACGGCTGTCTAGCACTTGTCGTGCATAAACATCGGTTATAAATCCATAATTCTTCATACTTTTTTCTCCTTTTATATAAGTATAATTCTTTTTACCAATAAAAGCAAACCCAATTAGCCTTATTTTTTTAGTCAATTTGCCCAAAACTGAATAAAACCAATCTAACTACCTTTTAACAAAATTTTAATACAATAAATATACTGGTATTAATAATAGTCAAGGAGCAAAACATGAAGAACAAACCCAAGTTTATTAATAAAAAATCTTGCATTATAGACAAAAGTGTAGAATTTGGAAAAAACGTGACTATTTATCCAAACAACATAATTCTCGGTGAAAGTGTAATTAATGATGGCACAACCCTTAAATCTGGGAACTATATAGACAATAGTATAATTGGTGAAAAATGCCTAATTGAACAAAGCCACCTATCTTTTGCCGAAATTGGAAATTATTGCACTGTTGGTCCTTTTGCAAGAATAAGACCTGGCACATTTATTGAAGAAAGTGTTAAGATAGGAAACTTTGTAGAAGTAAAAAATAGTACAATTAAAAGCGGCACAAAGGCAAGTCATCTTGCCTACATTGGTGATGCTGATATTGGTGCAAATTGTAATATTGGTTGTGGTGTGATTTTTGCAAACTATAATGGCAAAAAAAAGTTTAGAACAAATGTTGGTGATAATTGCTTTATTGGTAGCAACAGCAACATAATTGCACCAGTAACAATTGCAAATAATTGTTACATATGTGCAGGAACAACCTTAACCCAAGACACCAACGAAAACGATTTTGTTATTGCAAGGGAACGAGAAACAATTAAACCTAATCGTGCACAAAATTACTTAAACGTAAAAACAAATCAACAAGTTCCACTAGTTAAGCCTAAGGAGAAATAATAATGGGAATATTTTTTGGTACTGATGGAATTAGGGGAATTGTTAATCAAAACCTAAACAACAACTTATGTTTTAATTGTGGCAATGCACTAGCTCAAAGCACAAAAAATGCAAAAATACTGGTTGGCACCGACACAAGAATTTCTAGTTCATTAGTTGCAACTGCTTTTACACTTGGGGCAATAAGTGGTGGCGCAAATGTAACAAATGTTGGTATTTGTCCTACCGCTGGAATATGTTACCTTGCGAAGTCACTTGAATATGACTATGGTGTAACAATAACTGCTTCTCATAATCCTGCAGAATTTAACGGAATAAAAATTTTTAATAGTCTTGGCTATAAACTAGAAGACAAAGCTGAAGAAAACTTAGAACGCAAATTTGTATATAACAAAATTGAAGAAGCTTGCAAAGTGGGACAGTTAGAATATAACTTAAAATTAACTTCCAATTATTTGGATCATTTAATAAATTCAATAAATTTTGACCTTAGCGGACTAACAATTGTAATAGATGCAAGTAATGGAGCAGGGTATCACTTTGCACCAAAGGCTTTTTCTTCACTGGGAGCAAAAATAATTAAAATCAACTGCAAAAATGATGGAAAAAATATTAACAATAATTGCGGATCACTTTACCCATCGTTGCTTACAAAAAGGGTAAAGCAATATAAGGCAGATTTTGGTATTGCACTAGATGGCGATGCCGACCGTGTTATTGCCGTAGATAACAACGGTGACATTGTTGATGGCGACATATTAATTTTTATATTTGCAAAATACTTAAACAGCATTGGGAAATTAAAGTCATCGTGCGTTGTTGGAACACGACATACCAACATGGGCATTGAAAAAGAGTTAAACGCAAACAAAATCAACTTAATAAGAACAGATATTGGAGATAAATACGTAATTAAAGAATTGGTAGACAATCAACTATCTTTGGGCGGAGAACAATCTGGACACATTATTCTAGCCGACTATGAAACTACCGGTGATGGCATATTATCTGGCTTAATGCTTGCAAAAATAATAAAAGAAAGCAATCAACCCTTAAGCGAACTTAAAAAAGTAAAGCTATATCCACAATGCAACATTAATTGCATAGTGCACGATAAAATGAAAATAATTAACTCCGCCCAACTAAGTGAGGCAATTAAAAATGAAGAATATCAACTCGGAAACAGTGCAAGAGTTATGGTAAGAGTTTCTGGAACCGAACCTAAAATTAGGATAATGGTTGAAGCCCTTAGCGAGGAACTTGCAAAAAATTCGGCCACAAGGCTTGCTGAAACAATAAATAAAATTGATGTGGAGAATTAAAAATTATGTGTGGGATAGTAGGATATATAGGAAACAGACCTATTAAAAATGAACTTATAGAAATGCTAAAATTGCTTGAATATCGTGGATACGATTCTGCTGGTATTGGCACCTTGGCTGATGGAAAAATACAAATATACAAGTCTGTTGGCAACATCAGTTGTTTAGAACATAGTCTGCCAAACAAATTAACTGCACACACCGGCATAGGACACACAAGGTGGGCAACGCACGGCAAACCATCAGTTGCCAATGCACACCCACATTGTTCAAGTGATGGAAGCATTTCTGTGGTACATAATGGAATTATTGAAAATTATAAAGACTTAAAAAAAGAATTAGAAATTCTTGGAGCAAAATTTTATTCTTCAACCGATACCGAAGTTATTGCAAAGTTGTTAGAATTTAGCAAAGAAAAATCTATGCTAAATAAATTAATATCCGTTACAAAAAAACTTAGCGGAAGTTATGCTCTTGCAATTCTAAACAGCAAGCATAACAAAACAATATATTTAGCAAAACACAAAAGTCCGCTTTATGTTGCAATAGGCAACAACGAGTCAATAGTTGCAAGCGACCCTGTCTGCTTTAAAGGTAAAGCAAAATGCTATTACAGCCTTGAAGATGATGAAGTCGCCAAATTAACCGAAACAAATGTTATTTTTTATGATAAATCTGGAAATGAAATTACAAAATTTCCTACTATACTTGAAGACAAAATGCAGTCATATAGCAAACTTACAAAATCTCATTATATGATAAAAGAAATTGAAGAAATTCCTAATGTATTAAATAATATTATAAACACTTATTCAGATTATTCTCTTTTTAACAATTTAACACCAAGCCTTGTTAAATCTATTAAAAGAATAAAACTAATTGGCTGTGGAACGGCCTACCATGCCTGTGAAATGGGGGCAAGGCTTTTAGAAAACAATTTAAAAATTGAATCAACTGCACATATTGCAAGCGAGTTTAGATATAGTAGCCCACTTTTAAACAAAAGCACGCTTTGCATATTTATTAGTCAAAGTGGGGAAACCGCAGACACAATTGGTGCATTGGAACTTGCCAAAAACAAAGGAGCATATTGCATTGTGATAACAAATTGCATGTTTAGTACCCTAAGCAAACTTTCCGACCTTAGTTTGCCTGTTTTAGCAGGGCGGGAAGTTGCAGTCGCTTCTACAAAAGCGTACGTAGGTCAGATTGCAGTCTGCTATTGCTTAACAGGGTATTTAAACAACAATATTTTTAAAAAAAGAAATAAAA
>CAJJIV010000063.1 GCA_905187655.1 uncultured Eubacteriales bacterium
AAGAAACTTTTGAATTTATATTAAATTTTAAGACCAACACAAACCTATTTTTGCTTCCCTTGTGTTTGTTTAATTCACCAAAAACAAGCCAAAAAATAGCAATTTTGTGGCTAATTTTAGTTTACAGACAAAACACAAAACCATTATTAATCAAAAATTTGTTAAAATTCATCCATTTTGTAAAAGAAAAAATAATATGCGTTTTTACATAAAATTTAATCTTTTTCTTCGCTCTTCTCGCTTTGCCCTAATTGTTTTGCATCTTGGTTCACCTAAAACTTCATTAACCAAAATTTCTTTGGCCACCCTATTCTTAGACAACTCATTATTTTGCCCAAAAACTTGTTCAAATCTAGATTCAATTGAAGTATTCTTTGTTGACCCCACACCACTAAAATCAAGTCCGCTAAAACGAGAAGATGTTTGCGGTGTAAAATATTCATCGCTGTCCTTTTGAAAATATTCTTCTTTTGGTTCTTCAATCGCTTTTTTGTCTTCACTTAAAAACGGTTCTTTAAAAGCTTCTTCTCCAATGTCAAAATCTTTTAAACCTGCAAAACTAGAATCAATCTCTTCTTTTAGATTATTTCCCTTCCCCCCACTTGACATTTTTTCCTCTTTTTCCAATTGTTCCAAAAGAGCATCAAGGTCTACATCATTAAATGGGTCATCATTAAAATCAATGTCTTCATCTTTAAATTTAGTATCAAAAGAAGGTATTTTAAAATCACTTGCGCTCTTAATATTGCTTAACCCAGTAGCCATCTTAGAAGAATGTGAAGACATTAAATTATCAGTATTGGCATCTTTAACACCATTTACACTTTCATCATTCTCTCTCATAAGTACACTCTCTTTTGGCAAAACAATATTATTCTTGTCAAAATCTGCTTTTGTAACCTTACTAACTTTGTTTGGGTCACGAGCACTTTGCTTTTGTTTTGCAGTTTCACCTACAACCTTGCCAAGGACAACATCTTGTTTTATGTCAGCTTTAACTTTTTCTTTGCCAACATTTGATAAAATTTTTGTTTTTGACTCGGTAATATCTGCCTTCTTCTCACTAAAAATACTTTTAGCTTCCTTTTCTCTTTTTTCTACTTTCTCTTTTTTTGTCTTCTTTTTAATGGAACTAAACAATTTTTTAAACAAACCACCAAGCCAAGAAAAAACTTTTACATTAAAAGCCTTTGCAACCAAAAGTGCAATAATTGTAACAACAACTAGCAAAACCATAACTGATGCAAAAGTCATAACACTTACTCCCAATTAAAAATCGAACGGATTTCTTTTAGACCTAGAAGAACTAGGCCTATCTTCATTCTTTTTATCATTACCACTAAGCACGTTTCTAAGTTTTGTATCTGCTTCTAAATTTTGAATATCATAATAATCCATAGGGCTAATCTTGCCTTCTTTAAGTGCATTTGCAAGTGCCTTCGGAACCTCCATTTCAGCTTCAATTTGTTTTGCCTTTGCTTCCTGAATTTTGGCCTTATTTTCTTGTTCAACAGCAACCGCTTCAAGCCTACGCTCTTCAAGTTTAGACTGATTCGCCCTGCGCTCAATTTCGCCCTGGTCTAGCTTTAGTTGCACCGCAATATTTTTACCTACCTGAATATCAAAAATGTCAACAGAAATAATCTCATATGCCGTTTCACTATCAAGCCCTTTTGCCATTATGCAATCAGAAACAACATCAGGGTTTTCCAGCACAGCAGTATGACTAACACTAGCACCAATTGTACTGGCAAGTGCTTCAGAAACTCGTGAAATGATTGTTCCCTCGTCTGCACCACCAAGCACCCTGCCCATATTTGCTCTTATAGTAATTGTTGCTTTTGCTTTAAGTTCAATTCCGTCTTTACTAATTCCACTAACAACCGGTGTTTCAACAATTTTAGGCACAATACAAGACTGCACAATTGAATACACATTTTTCCCAGCAAGATCTATTGCCATAGCCGTTTGAACAGGAAGTTTAATATTTCCGTTTTTTGCCGAAACCATAGCCTTAACAACATTATTTATATCTCCGCCTGCTAAAATATGTGTTTCAATATCATCAATTGTTAAAGACAACCCAGCTCTTACTGCGGTTATATACGCACACACAATGTCATTTAAGTTTAATTTTCGCAATTTTATTGTCATAAGTTTAGACATAGAGATTGGCGCCTTAGAAGTACGTGCTTTCCACCAAATCGAAACCGGAAAATAGACAAGAAAAAATACTGTACCACCAATAAGCAGAACAATAAAAACTACAATGAATATAATTCCCACTACACCAATAGAAAGCATTAAATTCATTTGTGGTATCCCCCTTCTTTGCCCCTAAGTTTCACAATTAAAAGTAGTAATATTTTAACACAAATTAATAATATGTCAATACCGATTATAAACAATAAAGCTTCACAGGCTTTTCATTATCATCACGCGTAAAAGAAAAAATTTACAAAAAAATAAAAGAGAGACGGACCTAATAGTTACCAAATCTCTCTTTCAATAAAGGGCAAGGAAGCACAAATCGGGGGACTTCGCTTCCTATACCACAATAGTAACACAAACAATTTTGCGTGTCAACAAGATTTTTAGATAATTAAAAAATAATTTTTACTCTCCAAAAGTTAACATATAATAAAACCAATACTGTTGCACATAGCCAGATAAATCCCCAAACTTTTGTGTAAGCAAACTACTTATATTTTTTCTTGTTAATTTATCCCCTCCCACAAACTTGTAATAAGCTCGCTCTATCCATACATCAACCGGAAAACTATCATACCTATTAAATGCAAAAAGTAAAATGCAATCGGCAACTTTAGGTCCTACACCACTCAATTTCATAAGAGTCTTTTTTAACTCGGCCGTTGTAAAATGATCATAATTTTTACTTAAAAATTCAGGAAGCTGTTTGCCAAGGTTCGCCAAATACTTTGCCCGATATCCTGCACCAATCTGTTTAAAAAATTCTTCAGTTAAATTACAAAATTTTTCAAGCGAAGGAAAATTATATCCATATTCAGTTTTTTCTCCAGCATTTTCACAAAGCCTTGAAATAATAAGTTTAATTCGCTTAATATTGTTGTTCGCACTAATAACAAACGACACAATAGTTTCATAAATATCACTTTTTATTATCCTAAGCCCTTGTGCATTATCAATAACCTTTTTATCTACTCCAAGTGCCAACAATTGCTTGTTTATATTACCATAGTCTTGCTCTAAATTAAAAAACTTTGAAAAATACTCAATATTTTTTGTTGTTATTTCATAACCATTTTCTGTTCTTTTTATACTCGCATAATTGCCACCAGAAAGCACTTCATAGTCATCTTCTTTTGTCTTATTAAATCTAAAAAATTGTCCACATTCTAAAATATTCTTTGCGTTAAACCAAAATTCGTTAGGAATAATTAATTTATTGCCTTCAAAAACAACATTTTCCACAATATCTTGCACTCCAAAAATTTTTTAATTATTATATCTTTAGCCTCATAACTTGTCAATCATAAAAAATACTAGACAACTAAGCAGTTGTTTTGATAAACTATTCACATAGGTGATTATATGTGTTTTTTTAGCATTTACAACAAATTCAAACTACGCAAGTGGCAAAAATTCAGCCCAGGAAAACGCCAACAAATTTTAGAACAGGTTGAACAAAAGCAGGCAAAAAAACTTAACCGTCCAGTACTTCCTGTAATTGTTAACGATAACCCCAGGTGGAATTCTTATGGTATGTTTGAAGCAAAAGGCGGAAGAGAACACTTGGTTTTAAGCATAAACCTGCTTACCCAAGAAAATCTAAGGTTTCATGCACTTGAAACAATATTGCACGAAGGTCGACACGCCTACCAATACCATTTAACAAACTCTACACCAAAGGGATTAATAAACAAATTGCACGCAAAAAAATGGAAAGAAAATTACGGCGGATACATAACCAGCGCCGAAGACCAGTTTGCATATAGCATACAACCCATTGAAAGAGATGCACAAAAATACGCAATAAAACAAATGAAAAAAATGAAATTCCCGACCCTGTTAATAGCAGCAGGGTTACTTTGTATCTCCGTTCACACAACGGCCCAACCTGGGCCCCGAAAAAAAGTGGGCGTTGTTCTCAGCGGCGGAGGAGCCAAAGGAATGGCACATATAGGTGCTTTGAAAGTTATAGAAGAAGCGGGTATCCCTATAGATTACGTGGTAGGGACCAGTATGGGCTCCATTATAGGCGGACTTTATTCCATCGGTTATACTCCCGAACAGATGGATAGCATGGTTCGCCGGCAGGATTGGTCCTTTCTGCTGAGTGACAAAATACCACGCAGCGAACAGAATATGGCGGAACGGGAGGCTTCCGAAAAATATGTATTTTCCCTGCCATTCGGTAAAAATGCCAAAACGCAAGCCGTAGGAGGATTGATAAAGGGACAGAACCTGGCAAACCTGTTCAGTGAGCTGACCGTAGGATATCATGATTCCATCGATTTCAACAAGTTACCTATTCCCTTCGCCTGTGTTTCCGAAAATATTGTAAATGGCAACGAGGTAAATTTTCACAAAGGTGTATTGGCTACGGCCATGCGGGCCAGTATGGCCATACCGGGAGTATTCACTCCGGTCCGGCTGGACAGTATGGTTCTAGTGGATGGAGGTGTGGTAAACAACTACCCTGTAAATGTAGCGCGTGCCATGGGGGCGGACATTATTATAGGAGTGGATGTTCAAAATGACTTGAAACCCGCCAACGAACTGAATAGCACCGGCAGTATCTTGGGGCAACTCATCAATTTAATGGGACTGGAACTTTATAAAAAGAATCTGAAAGAAACCGATACATATATAAAGGTGGATGTGGAGGGGTATTCTGCCGCCAGTTTCACCCCCAGTGCGGTGGACACACTGATTCGTCGGGGAGAAGAAGCGGCATTGGCACAAAAAAACTCCTTGATAAAGTTGAAGCAGGAACTGGGGCTGGACAGTACCTATATGCCGAAACCCCTTCCCAGCTATCCGTACTCCCCCAACCGCAAAGTGTATATAAAAGAAATCACCTTTGACGGATTGGACGAAAAAGACAAACGGTGGCTGTTGAAGCGCTGTGATTTGAAAGAAGACTCCGAAATAAGCCTTCGCCGCATAGAAGAAGC
>CAJJIV010000064.1 GCA_905187655.1 uncultured Eubacteriales bacterium
CTTCACCTTTAATTGTCTTCATTGAAACAATTTTAAAGTTTTTATTAAAGGCTTCTCCTGCCGACAAAATGTTAATAACATCGCCTGTTTTAAAGCGGTTTCTCATTTCAACCAAAAGTTCGGTTTTGCCGTTATAATTTGTTCTTGTATCTCGCACAACACCCAAAAAGTTTGCCGTTTGTGTTTGATGAGAAGATTCATAATTTTGTTTAAGGTCACCTTCGTTTACCATAAAACCAGTTGTAAACTTTCGATGCGAGCATTTTTCTAGTTCAGTTAAATATTCATTTTCACAAAGTGCACCATCTGGTTTGCCATTATAAATACTGTCAATTGCACGGCGATAAACATTTACAACAGTAGCAAGGTAATATGGAGACTTCATTCTGCCTTCAATTTTTAATGAGGATACACCAGAAGTAATAATTTCATTTAAGTGATTTACCATACACATATCTTTACTATTTAAAATATACGTTCCCCTGTTATCTTCATAAATTGGAAAACCATCTTTATTATTCCGTTGCTTTGCATACTCTCCGCCAGCCACATCTTCCTCATTTTCAATTAGTTTATAGCTATATCTGCAGGCCTGCACACACTCACCATGATTACTATCTCTTCCGGTTAAGTAATTGCTTAAAAGGCATCTGCCTGAATAAGAAATACACATTGCACCATGCACAAAAACTTCTGTTTCAACATCTTTTAGTTTTAAGCCTTTGCTTATTGTTTGAATTTCAGACAAAGAAAGTTCTCGGGCCAAAATAATCCGCTTAGCATTAAAATGCTTAACATATGCAAGCGCTGAAGTTAAGTTTGTGGTATTTGCCTGCGTGCTTACATGAAGGTCAATTTCCGGCATAATTTCATGAGCAAGCTCCATAATTCCAATGTCGCTAACAATAATACCGTCCGGTTTTGCCCTTTTTACTTCTTTAAGATAGTTAACAATTTCTTCTTTTTCACCATCTCTAGGGTAAATATTTATGGTTATATATGCCTTTTTGCCCATTTTGTGGCAATATTCAATTGGCTCATTAATGTTAGCAAAATTAGTGGCATATGCCCTAAGCCCAAATTTTTTTCCAGCAAAATAAACCGCATCAGCACCAAAATGCAAAGCGGTTTTAAGTTTTTCCATATCACCTGCAGGAGCAAGTAATTCAACCTTTTTATCCATCGTTCTTTCCTTTTTAATTGTTTTTCTTTTTTATTATACCTTAGTTATCTTATTAAATCAAATTTAATTACTCTTCTTGTTCTCTTTTTTGCTTTTCCGCCAAAATGCGTTGCCTTTTACGCTTGATTGTGTCGGTCACACTCCACACAAAAACATCAAATGCAATTAAATATATGTTAAAAGCAAGAAGCAAAATTGAATAAAACAGCGATGCAAAATTGACTTTTGTAGCAGAAATAAGAGAAACAATTGAAATTCCAAGCATTAATATTTTAAACACATATTTGGTGACTTTTAAGCACTTTTTGTACACTTTTGCACCCGAAGATGCACCAAGTTTTCGGTCTTGTATGTGAAATAATATTAATAAGACAAATGAAACAAAATAAATAGCACCAACAGCAATAATTAAATAATAAAACTTTTTACTAATTGCACTTTTGCTAAGAAGGTAAAATGTTAAACCAGTTTGAAAAAACACCGAAACAATGGTGAATACAAATTTAAGCATATTCCCCTTCTTTTTCTCGTTTCCTTTATTGTTTGAAATGTTATTTAATTCTGTCATCTTTTGCCTTAATTTTTATATTTTTAAGTAAATAAAACAAAAAAGTATTTTTTATATAGGTTATTCATAGGTATATTTTATACTTAGACCCAAGGTTTGTAAAGTAATCTAAATAAAAAAAGAAAGAATCTTATATTTCTCTCTTTTTTTAGCTTATATTAATATTTTTACATCAACAACTAAATTACTAATACAAAAAACAATTATTCACTCTTTTTTGTATCATCATTTTTATTATCGTTTGTGGTTATATTCTCTACTTCAGACTCTTTTAAATCTTTTTCAATTTCTTTTAACTCCGCACCAGATTTAAGGTTCGTTACTAGCACTCCATCTTCTATGTCATAAATGATGGTGCTTGTTAAACGCTCATCATTTTTAATTTTGTCTATAAATTTTCTTAAATTAACAACAATAGTGCGATGTTTTTTTGCAGGAATTTCCGGTTCACCCAATACCTTACCAAAATACAAGCAATTATCAGCAACAAGCACTCCGCCATCACTTAATAAATTAATTAAGTCATCTGCCATACGAAAATACGCACTTTTAGAGCAGTCTAAAAATATAAGGTCAAACTTTTGCCCCGTTCTTTCAACTGACTCGCTTAATTTATGCACCACTTCTTCAGCATCGGCATTAACTGGCAAAATTCGGTCAAAAAATTCAAGTTCAACAAAGGTCTTCATCGCTTCCTTATAATTCTCGGCATCTTTTTCAATAGTTAAAAGATTGGCGCCATCATAAGTAGATAGCATAACTGAACCAGAATAACCCTTGCCAGTACCCAGTTCCAAAATAAGCGCTGGCTTTCTGGCATCAACAATCTTTTCTAAAAGTTCTTGTGTTTTTGGCCTAATTATAGGAAAATCACTAAATTTTTCACGGTATTTGTTAAGTTCATTTTTTCTGCTTTCGTTAATCATAATAAAAAGTCCTTTTTAAATTATATGGAAAATTGGCATAATTACCGGCATTCTACCCATCTTTTTGTTAAAGAAATTTCTAATTGGTCTTCTAATAAGATTCTTAGCTTCTTCTATATCAAACTTAGGAAGTTTGGCTATATTGCCAACCGCTTCAATAACAAGTTTTTGAATTTCGGCATTAAGTTCATCTGCTTCATCAGAATACACAAGTCCACGAGTTAAAATAATTGGCGCTGAAACAAGTTGCCTTGTATCCTTATTAAGAACCATAGTAACAACAGCAATCCCATCTTCGCTTAATTGTTTGCGATCTCTTAAAACCACACTTCCACTGTCACCAACACCAAAACCATCAATTAGCACTTCACCGCTCTTTTCATCGGCAAGCCTAGAAATTTCTCCACCAGACAACTTAACACAATTTCCATTTTCTACAATCATAATATGAGACTTATCTAGCCCCAAACTTTCTGCAAGTCCAGCATGTTTCATAAGGTGCCTATATTCGCCGTGCACCGGAATAAAGTTTTTAGGTCTTACTAAACTATGCATTGTTTTAAGTTCTTCTTGACAGGCGTGACCAGAAGCATGAACATCTTCATGAATAACAATTGCACCCTTTCTGCAAAGATTGTTTATAACTCTGTTTACCATACTTTCGTTTCCAGGAATTGGCGAAGAAGACAATATAATAGTATCATTGTCACCAATATTTACCTTTTGAAAGTCTCCTCCAGCAAGCCTAGATAGTGCACTTGCCGGCTCACCCTGTGCACCAGTACAAAGCACAAGCACCTTGCCGTCTTCCAGATTATTAATTTTGTCTATATCTATAAATACACTTTTAGGGAAAACAAATTTGCCTACCTTGCTTGCGGCATCCAGGTTGTTTTCAATACTTCTTCCTACAACTGCAACACGCCTGCCATATTTTATTGCAAGATTAACAATTTGCTGAATTCGGTAAATATTACTGCTAAATGTTGCAACAAACACACGCCTGCCAACACTATCTTTAAATATTTCTTCAATTTTTGCACCAACATCACTTTCGCTTAGGGTATAGCCCGCACGCTCAACATTTGTACTTTCACACAAAAGTAAGTCTACGCCCATGTCGCCAATTTCTGCAAGTCTTGGCAGGTCAATCATTTTTCCATCAATAGGCCTAAAATCAATCTTAAAGTCCCCACTGTGCAAAATAGTTCCAGCAGGTGTAGAAATTTTAATTGCATAAGCATCTGCAATAGAGTGGTTTACATCAATAAACTCAACCGCAAACTTGCCAATTTTATATATTTCTCTTGAAAGTGCAACTCTAAGTTTAACATCTTTAATATTGTGTTCTTTAAATTTATTTTCAATTAAGGCAAGTGTTAACCTGCTAGAATAAACGCTAGCATTTTTAAAATCTTTAATAACGTAAGGAATAGCCCCAATATGGTCTTCGTGACCATGCGTTATTAAAAATGCAACAACCTTGTCTGCATTGTCTTTAAGATACGTAGTATCTGGAATAACAAGGTCTATGCCCGGCATATCCTCACTTGGAAACATTACACCTGCATCTATAACAATAATTTGACCATCATACTCAATGGCGGTCATATTTTTTCCAATTTCACCAACACCACCCAAAAATACTATTTTTATTTCACCTTTGGGGTTTGTTCTATGCACAGCACCAGGTCTAGATTTAAGTGGATCCAACAAATTTATCATATTTGTCGACTTTGACACAGCCGGACTATTAGATGTCGGTTTGTTTTGTGCCATATTAACTTGCTTCATTTTGTTGGCATTTGCTTGCATATTAGTTGAATTTTGAACTTGATTTGTGCGTTTTGTATTGTTCTTAAGCCCACAAGAAACTACACCAGTAAGGTTTTTTATTTCAACTCGCCTAACAGCTGGTGACTGAGTTGTATTTTTAGCTGAATTATTTATAGCAGCACTTTCGCCATTAATTAATGACTGAGCAACTTTTCCTTGTGCTCCGTTATTATCTTTTTTGTTAATTGCATTTGGCACAGACTTAACCTGTTCCAAATTTGTTGGTTTAAATTTTGATGAATTATTTTCGTTTAATTTAATTTCTTCCATACACTAAAACGCAAAAATATTTTGCGTTTATTATTCTCCTTTAAAAATTTTTATGTTAATAATAAATAAACTAATTTAGTTACTTAATTGATTCGGTTTCAATTGGTTTAATAATTGTATTCTCATTA
>CAJJIV010000065.1 GCA_905187655.1 uncultured Eubacteriales bacterium
CTTAATATAGTAATTAAATTATTATATTTTTCGAGTGCAATTAATGCCTTCAAGAAATTTGCATGGAGTTTTGCATTTGTAACCTGCAAGGCATCTTGATCCTTTTGTAAAAGGGCTAATGGTATTTAGCAATTTATTGTAATATGTTTGTTCGCATTTTTTGGTGCTCATATTTTTTAATCTTTCAAGCTCTTTTGCGTATTCATTTGTCACGTTCTTAACGCAATGAAGAACTTCAAGCTGTACGGCTGAGCATAGTCTTTCTTTTGCCTTTAATATAAAATTTGTTAAAGAACCTGTTTCGCAAACTTTTATAAGTGCTCCCTGTGGTATATCGTTTATAGATTTTATCTTAATATCTTTTAGCCATTCCTGTTTTAACTTTTCATTTCCATTAAGTATTTTAGGAATATAAAATTCTTGTTTTTTTCCGCTAGTAAAATTTTTTATACTTTTGTTGTCAATAAAATAATCTAGTGAGCGATGTCTCTGCATATCTGCGAGAGCAACGAAAGTGCACTTATAATATGTTTGGTAACTATAATCATATATTTTTTTAATAAAAGAATTATTGAATAGTGAAAAGTTACGGCTTTTATTGTCATTGGCAAGATTTTCTTTATACAATCCGTTATCTTTTGCAAACTGAATAAAGAAACTAAAATAATTTTTTAATTTCTCATAAATGATATTTTGGGGTCTTTGAATTTGATCATCCATCCATTTGCATAAATAGTTTATTTGGCGATAGCTAGTTGTGTACACAAGCGATGTGCAAGGTAAAAAAATGGAGTTTAAATATCTTGCATTTTCTTGTGCAAGTTTTTTTACTTTTATGTCAGTAAAATAATCATCTTGTTTATATTTAGAGCGTATTTCAGTAGTAAATATATTTAGCCATTTATCATATAAATTCTCGGTGTCGTTTGGGTCTTTTATAATTGTGTATCTACCAGATTTTTCGCTAGTGTTATATTCACTTTCATTATTTAAAATCATTGCAAAAATTTTTGGCACACCGCTAATTTCTAGCGTTAAATGAGAATGTCCGAAACAACTATGATGCCCGCTAGTGGCAACCATTTCACCACGAGATAGGTGTTTTTGTGGCTCTTGATTTAATAAAGTGTCAAAAGTATCTTTCATATAGCAAGTTCCACCCATTAACCCTGCAAGGTAGGTGTTATATTCTTCGTTAAATTTTGTAGAATGAGTATATGGAATTCGATTCTCGTTATCTTCACCTGTTAAGCGAGTTTCTGCTTTAAGTTTAATGTCCATTAAAATTTCTCCTTCTTTTTACTTAATTTATTATATCAAAATCCTAGTAGTTTTTACAAATAAAAAGTCTTAAAGATTATCTTTAAGACTTTAATTAAATAATTTGTTATGGAGTTATTCTGTTTGGACCGCGGAATAGAAATTCAACTTCTTTAATTGACAAGTTAAAAATTATCATGGTAATTCGGTCTAGTCCAATACCAAAGCCACCATGTGGTGGGCAACCATATTTAAAAAATTCTAGGTAAAATTTTACATCTTCGCCTAGGCCTTTTTCTTCGGCTTGTTTTTTAAGTGTTTCATATCTGTGTTCACGCTGTGCACCAGTAGTTATTTCGCAACCTTTCCAAATTAAGTCATAGCCCTGTGCAATACCATTTTTTCGCATATGATAAAAAGCACGTTTTTCTGCAGGGTAATCGGTTACAAACAAAAATTCACTATTAAACATATCTTGTGATAATTGTTTGCATAGTCTTTCTGCTTCGGTAGATAAATCGTTCTTTTCGTTTTCTTCTACAACGAAGTTGTATCTTTTTTCAAGTTCAATATAAACATCTGCTAGTTTCATTCTTGGGAATGGGGTGGTTGGAACCACAATATCTATACCATATACTTCTTTAATTTTGTCACCAAATTTATCTTTTACATTTTTTAGCATATCGGTAATCATATCTTCTTCAACTTTCATTACATCTTCATATGAGTCTATGTAACTAAATTCTAGATCAAAACCAGTAAATTCAGTTGCGTGTTTATTGGTATATGATTTTTCAGCTCGAAAAACTGGGCCACATTCAAAAATGCGTTCAAACCCGCTTGCCATTGCCATTTGTTTATAAAATTGTGGGCTTTGGGTTAAATAGGCTTTGCGGTCAAAGTAAGACAATTCAAAAACATCAGAACCACTTTCACTAGCAGCACCAATTAGTTTTGGTGTGTGAATTTCTAAAAAATTATTATTTAACAAAAATTCTCTAAAGCTTGCGGTGATATAAGTTTGAACTTCAAAAATCAACTGATTTTTTTCTTGTCTTAGGTCTATCCAACGATAGTCTAGTCTTTGGTCAATGCCAGATTCAGAATCAATTGGCGCTGTTTCCGCAATTGATTCTATACTTAATTTTTTAGGGATAAATTCTTTTCCGCCTTGTTTAACTTTTTCATTCAGTTGCATTTTGCCCCAGAATGAAACAACTGAGCCAGGAACAGCCCTAATTACTTCGGTGGCAAGTTTTTCTTGTTCGGCCTTATCTATGGATACTTGAATTTTGCCTGTTATATCTTGCAAAATTACAAAAATCATATATTTTGTATCTCTTAATTTTTCAACAAAACCGGATATTTTGCACGCAGTATTTTCTTTTAATTCATTTATAGTAATTCTTTCCATTGTGTATACTTCCATATAAAATTATCTTTTGATAATATAGCACACATTTGTATTATTGTCAATTATATAAAATAACAAACTAAAAGCACCCTTTATGAAAGAGTGCTTTTTTGTTTAACATTCTGTTATTGAACCGGTTATTGTTACTATTGTCTTCCCTGGACCAGATGATGTTGCAGGGGGTACATTTATTGATAAGCTTGAAGAAGTTGGAAGTGTTAATTTGTTTGATGCATCAATTGTGTAATTTGAATTTGTAACTGTTGTAATTTCTTCGTTTGTTGTGTATTGTATTGTTCCTACTACAAAACCAACCGGTAAACTGTCTGTAATAATTATATTATTTGCTTCAAGGTTACCACTGTTTGTTAAGGTAATTGTATATGTAAATGTTTCGCCACTAATTATACGGTCGTTACTGACTTCTTTTATTAATTCGACATTTGCGTAAGACTCTATAGGAAGAGTTACGCTAGGTGAGGTTTCGGCTTTTATTATTGTGCCATTTGTTGTGTCTTGTCTGCCAGAAATAACAGTTTGATTATTAATTTCGCACAATGATTTGCTTACTTCGCTAACAACCTTAGCCACATAAATTATTAATGCACTTTCACCACTTGCTAGTGGATTTAGCAATGTGAATGTAAGTGGGGAATTGCAGGTTGGTGTAATATTGGTTAAATTCCCACCGTAATAAACCATAGCACTTCCATCAACATATGTCATTGTTGAAGGTTCAGTGCCTCCTAGACTATCTTCAATTGTTACTGAATAAAGAGAGTTGGTTCCTGTATTTGTTACTTTAGTAATAAATGCAATGTTTTCGTTTGGCCTAAAAGTTGTGTTTGTACACTTTTTTTCACCTACTAATGCGTAGGCGTCTAGTAAGGTAGTAACAGCAATATTTGAGACAGTATTGTCTGCTTTGTTTTCGCCGTAACTATAACTTGCAGTTGCGTAGTTGGTAATTTGTTTAGACATGGTTTTAATTGCTCCTTAAATTTTGTTCGTTAATGCATAATATGACTGGAACAATGTTTTGGTTTCATAATTTTATCAAATTAAAAAAACAGCCCTAAATTATATAGAGCTGTTTAATTTTAAATTATATTTAATTTAAATTATAAATCCATCTGGGAATACTAGATTGCATGTGCCTTGTTTTGCTTCACACAAAGGACATTTATCCCAGGCTTTTGTACCTTTTTCGTAATATCCACAAGCAGGGCAGTACCAAATTGTTTCTTTGTCTTTTTCATACAATTCGTTGTTTGTGAATTGTTTGTGAAGCTCTAAAAATACATCTCGGTGTCTTATTTCTACATCTCTTATATTCTTAAACAATAATGCAATGTCTAAAAATCCTTCTTGTTCTGCAATTTTAATAAATTCATCGTAAACTTCAGCTTCCTTTGCTTCATCTTCGGCAATTAATTTTAAGTTCTCTGCAAGTTCCCATTTTTCTCTAAAAGGGTATCCTGCACATACTTCAATATCATTTATTTCTTTTGTGTCGGCCTTTTGAATAAATGTGTAAATCATTCTTGCATGATTAAATTCTTGATAAACAATTTTATCAATGGTTTGGGCAATTGCTTCGTAGCCGTTATACCTAAAGCCATATTCAACAAACTCATATCTAGTTCGTGCTTGACATTCACCTGCGTATGCTCTTGCCAAATTTAAGTAAGTTTTGCTATCTTTTAATTTCATATTTCCCTCCTAAGATTGATAAATTTATTATGTGCACGTGCGATTAAAATAATACTATGGTTTAAAACTTAATGAAGTTTAACGCTATTAGTGGGTAAAATGTAAATAAAAAAATAAAAGTAAGATTTTTAGATGAAATTATAGAAGTAGAAGCAGATAAGGTTGACTATGTAGACGTATCACCAAAACAATTAGTTTCAGTTGGTGCAGCTATGATACCTTTCCTAGAGCATGATGACGCAAAC
>CAJJIV010000066.1 GCA_905187655.1 uncultured Eubacteriales bacterium
ACCTTCTGCCAAACTGAATCTAAGGTGATATTACCATAAAAATCTGGAGGAATAATTAAAAACCCATCTTTAATTATAAGTCTTGTTTTGTCATCTTCTGTTTGAGTAACCATGAAATTAATTAATGAATAACCATCTGCGGTTAATTGTGGCAATGTTATTATTGTTTGATTATTTAAGTCATAATTATAGCTTGTTAAATAGGTAAGCGAACCACTGTTGTACCCTAAATAATAAATATCAAAAGTTTTAGGGGTTTCAACAAATATTGGCAATAACGTAATGTCTTCAGTGCAAATAATATTTCCATTTTCATCAGTTACGTTTGCTACATCAGTTATTATGTTACCATTTTGGTCAATTACTTTGTTGCCATCTAAAGCCCACCCACAAAATGATATATTTAATTTTGTACTTGTTTTTAAAACATAAGGTGTTGTAGTTTCTGCCAGGCACGATGCAGTTTCGTACCAAGTGCTAGTGCCATATTTTATATACAATTGGTCTTTTCCAACAATCTTTTCATTTTCACTTGTTTCAAAATTTACTTTTATTATAACAGGTGCCCATATAGCGCTTAATTGAATATCTTCTTCGGTTCCTGCAAAAACTGTTAATGTCAAATTGCTAGAATCAAGTTGGGCGCTATCACAATTAATTAAGTACCCAAGAAAAGTATGACCTTGCTTTGTTGGAATACTTGGCAACGAAATAATAATACTGTCTGTTTGGCTTGGATAATACCTAGCTTCAAACTCTTCAATTTCGCCACCATTTGCATCTATTTTTATTTTATATTCAGCCGTCTTAAAGCTTGCATAAATTGTTATATCTTCACTAAACAAATATAAATAATCAAAATCGTTTTCTGATGAAATTCTTTTTGTTAAACTGCTGTCTAAATACCAACCATCAAAAATGTAGGAAAAGTTCCGTTCTGCAAAAAGATTAACGTATGAATTATATTCAACTACGCCACCATTATCTTTCTGATTGCAAAATACATTACCGCCAATACTGTTTATTGTGCCATTGGTATAACTTATTAAGCTTAAATTATATGATTTTGCCTGCCATTTTTGAATCCATTGTTGTGGCTCGGTTATATTTAAACTTTCAATTATATTGCAATTATTATCAGTTATTTGTTCATTGTCTTTTGTAAAATAACCAATAAAGGAATAGCCTTCTCTTGGCTCAGGAACTAATAATATTGCCAAACTTGTTGCAAGATTATTGGCAAATATTTCATTAGTTTCATATTTAACATAAACAGTGTCAACTTCTCTATTATTATAATCTAACAACGAAACTTCTGGACAAATAATTTTATAACCAATCTCGGCAGCTGCCCCATTATAGTTTCCGCCTGTTATACAAATTATAAGTTTATATTCACCAAGTTCAGTCGCTGTATTATTTGTTATTTCATAATCTTCTTGCAAAACATCTTGTATATAAACACTTGTTGGTAGAAATGTTATTTGTGAAGATGAATAATATTTTTCAAAGTTGCCATTTACAATTATTTCTGCATCTGTATCTGGAACAATATTAAATTCAAATGTTTGTGAACCAACAAAATATTTAGACTGCGCTGTTGCATAAATATTTCCTATGACTTTTCCAACATTAATATTGTCGGTTCCGTAAGAGAATTTTATAGTATAATCTTCATTTATTCTTGGTTGAACTCCGCAATATTCTGCATTGTTAAACTTTGCAATAATATTTGGAATAATTGGACTACCTGAATAAATTTGATCTTCAATTGATTCAATTGTTGTTAAATTTAACGAAGTTCTATAAATGTTCCACCCAAATGTAATAGCAGTTTCTGGTGTAATTGTATAGTTAGATGCATCTTTGCCACCCAAGCCATTTACTTCTAATAAATAACTGCCTGGCTCAACTGCACTATATATACTTTCATCACAATAAGTTAAATAAACTTCGTCACTTTCTAAAAGCCCACGCAATTCTATTACTGGATTTTTAACCAAACCATCATAGGTAAAAGTATTTTTATCTAATCTTTTAAGTTCAATTGGTTTTGGTAAAACCATAAGAGTAACATTATTACTTTTAAATACTGCAATAGTTTTGCCAGTTACTTTATCTAATACTTCAACACTGCAAAAATATTCGTAAGTCCCTACATTAAATTTAGTAGAAAATGTTAAGACTGCACCATCTACCATTTTTTCATCTATATTGCCCTTTTTGTACCAAGAGTAATTATAGTCATAAGTTTGCTCACCTGTGCTATTGCAATTTGCATTAATGAACAATTCTTCTGCACTAAATCCATATTGTTTTTCAATTAAACTAGGAACAGTTACCTGAACCCAATTTGCAACCAAATTTAAATCACCATTATATGTTCCACTTTTTATTCCAATACAAAAGTTATTACTGTCATAAATTAGTCCACTTCCAGCAGGTTTTGTAGTTGTTGTCCAACCTAAAAATATTGAATTTCCATTGGTTAGTTGCTCTGAGTTAGGAAACATAACCAAATCTTCAATGGTATATGATTGTGTAAATGCACTTTCATCAAGAGCTTCACCACCTAGTAAATTATATTTTATTTCGTAATTCATTAAATCAGGTTGAAAAGTTACAACATTTCCGCTCTCTGTTATATTAACAATTTTAGTTTCTGCAATAGTTGGGTCTAATATTGTTCCAATACTGCTTTCCCAAATATTTTCAGGTAAAACATAACCATTATCTGCCTTGGCTTTAATATTTAAACTTCCACCATGAACAACAATTTTATCACTTGTAGAAAAATCACCTGCAACCACCGCACTTTGCGCATCAATATGTGCACTTGGTTCAAGTGAAACATTGTGTAATTCGGTAATTAAAAAGCCATCTTCTATTATTGGTCTTGTAACAATAGTTTCACATCCAATAGTGCTTGTTGCCGTGGTAGAGCTTGTTGTCACTTCTGCTTTTGCATTATTTCCATACGCAAAATTATATATGTTATCGGTGTAGTAAATTGATGCACTAATTTGGCTTTTTTCTCCATAAACAACATCAAATTCAGCAGTAAAAATTGTTTCTCCTTGGTCATTAATTTGCTTATTCGCCACAACAATTTGTGGATTAGTTGCTAAATTATCAACAAAGTAAACAGAATCTACCAGTGAGTTACCCACAAAGTTACACACGATTGTTTTAGTAATATACTTGTTTATTTTAAAATAATTATCACTATTTTGGTCCACAAAACAAGCTAGTTGTGGAAAAAACAAAATATCTTCAGTATTCTCTTTTGAAACATATCCTAAAAGACTATTCATTTTTTCTTCACCAGTTAACGCATCTATTCCTGACATGTTTAGTATGGATCGTTTACATACATAAGAATTTGCTCCGCAAGAATAAAAACTATACAACCTGTTTGAAGAAAATTTTTCACTTCCGTAAATTATTCCGTCAGCATTAGCACTTTTAATCAAACCAATATTATAACAATCTGATATGGTTATATTATCTAAATTATTTGTTTTACCAACAAGTCCACCTGCAAAAAATTTGGAACTAACTTCGCCAGTATTATAACATTGCTTAATCTCGCAAGTTCCAACGCTAGTCCCTACAATTCCACCTGCAATATTGCCTTCGTTGGCAACTTCTGCCCAGTTATAACAATTTAATATGCTTGTATTTTTTGCAAGTCCTACTAATGCACCAGCCGAAGAAAAGTTTGAATTGTTATCACTTTTAATTTCGCCTGAACTAATTCCAAGACAACTTATAGTTGCACCATCGGTTACTCCAAATAGTCCAGTATAATCTTGATTACAATTAATTAACAAGTTGCTAATGGTTTTTCCATTGCCCAAAAAATTGCCTTTAAATGGATAATCTTGCGTTCCAATTGGCACAAAATTATTTAAACAAACTATGTCATTTATAAGTTTAAAACTTGCTTCACTTAATAATCTGTCGGGATTATTAGTGTCTTCATCTCCCCTATTTACATACTCAGATAATAATTGCAAATCTTTATAACTTTCAATTAAATATGTACCATCTTGTTGTTTTAAATTTAGTTTTGAATAATTTGCATTGTTTGTAATTGTTTCTTGCTCGGTATCTTTTTTATTAAAATTAATTGAAGCTAAAATGCCAACAACTATAAAACAGACACAACAAAAAACGGTTATGGCAAACATTAAAACATTGTGACGAAGATTTTTTTTCTCTTCCTCACTTTTAATCGGCTTTTTATCATCTTGCGTATTATTCTTATTTCTAGCCATACCGCCCCC
>CAJJIV010000067.1 GCA_905187655.1 uncultured Eubacteriales bacterium
CATATTTATTTATTTTTTCCTATTAAAATTTGCCCCAATTAATATTTTTTATATATATTTAGTGTACAAACAAGGCACAGAAGAAAATTATAGTTTATTTCTTCCGTGCTTATATAATATTTATTTATGTATGTTGGTATGTAACATAGGCTTGTTTTTTGCAGTTTTTTGCCAATTGTAAAATTGAATAATTTCAGGATTTTTATGCGATTTTCTTATTTTTTTGTTGCTATCATTTTTATAAATTGAAGAAGCTCTGTTAACTCGAATATCATTGTTGTTTAAAGTTGATGCAGTTTTTCTTGGCATTCCGCCACCATTAATACAACCGCCAGGGCAACTCATAACTTCAACAAAATGAGGTTTAAATTTACCCGATTTAATTTCTTCAAGAAGTGTACGGGTATTGCCAAGACCACTAACAACAGCCACAACAAAATCTTTGTTATCAATCTTAATCGTCGCTTTCTTAATGCCTTCTAGACCCCTAACGGCGGTGTAATCTATCTTTTCTAGATCTTTGCCCGTTACCATATCGGCAACTGTTCTTAGTGCTGCTTCCATAACACCGCCTGTATTTCCAAAAATAACTGCGGCACCCGAGCTTTCTCCCATTAATCGGTCAAATTCTGAAGGTTGCAACTTTGCATAATCTATTTTTTCAGATTTTAACAATTTTGCAAGTTCTCTTACTGTTATGCTTATGTCTATATCTTGGCCGTTCTGACTTTTCATATCTGGCTTTGTTAATTCATTCTTTTTCGCTGTGCAAGGCATTACAGTTACAACTACTATGTCGGCAGGGTTAATGTTGTGCTTATCTGCATAATATGTTTTTACTACCGAGCCAAACATTTGCTGAGGGCTTTTACATGAAGAAATGTTTGGCAATAACTCTGGGTAATACTCTTTTGCAAAATCTATCCAAGCAGGACAGCAACTTGTAAACATTGGGAATGGTCCACCATTTTTAACCCGATTCACAAATTCGGTTGCTTCTTCGCATATGGTTAGGTCGGCACCAAAATTTACATCAAACACTTTGTCGAACCCAAGCATTCTTAATGCGGTAGGCAATAACTTTTCAGTATCAGTTCCGTTTTTTAGCCCAAATTCTTCACCGATTGCAACTCTTACTGATGGGGCAGGTGCCACAACAACATGTTTAGTTTGGTCTGATAAAACTTTTTGTAGTTGACTTATATTAGAATTTTCACTTAATGCACCAGTTGGGCAAACTAAGATACATTGACCACAACCAACACATGGAGATTCTTTTAAACCTTCATTAAAGGAACAGCCTACAACAGTGTTAAATCCACGCTTGTTTTGGGTTATTGCGTAAACTTTTTGCATTTTGTTGCAGACGTTAATGCATTTTCTGCACAATATACACTTAGATTGGTCTCTTACTATACTTGGGTGAGACTCATCAAGCATCACTTCGGTTTTAGATCCTTTAAATCGGTCAGGATTGCAATTATATTCTTTTACAAGTGCTTGAAGTTCACACTTTTTGTCTGATACACAATAATCGCAGTAGTAGCTGTGGTTGCTAAGAATAAGTTCAAGATTTGTTTTTCTTGCATCAATTACTCGTTTGCTATTTGTTATAATTTCCATACCTTCAAATATTTTAAACGAGCACGCAGTTATTAGGTTTCGTTGACCAGAAACTTCAACTAAACAAACTCTACAACTACTAGTTGGTCCAAACTCTTTTAAGTAGCAGAGAGTAGGAATTTCTATTCCAATTTCTTTGCAGGCTTCTAAAATTGTTTGGTTGTCTTTTACACAATATTGTTTTCCATTAACTATTATATTAGTCATTTTATTCTCCTAACTATTCTTTAATAATTGCCTTTACTGGGCAAATGCTTGCACAAAGCCCGCATCTTATGCATTTGCTATCATCTATGCAATGCTTGCTTCTTATTTCACCGCTTATGCACTGCACAGGACAGTTTCTTTTGCACATTCCACAGCCAACGCACTTGTCGGTTATTTTATACTTAATAAGGTTTTTGCAAACTCCAGCAGGACATCTTTTATCTTTAATATGTGCAATATATTCATCTTTAAAATACCTTAGAGTAGAAAGTACAGGGTTTGGAGAACTTTGTCCTAGTCCGCAAAGAGAGGTTTGCTTTATGTGGTTAGAAAGAACTTCAAGTTCATTTAGGTCTTCCATTGTGCCATTCCCTTCGGTAATTCGGGTTAATATTTCTAGTAGACGTTTGTTACCAATTCTGCAAGGTGTGCATTTTCCACAAGACTCATCGCAGGTAAATTGAAGAAAGAATTTTGCAAGGTCAACCATGCAAGTATCTTCATCTACTACAATCATACCGCCACTGCCCATCATAGAGCCAAGACTGGTTAGTGTTTCGTAGTCTATTGGGGTGTCAAGGTATTCACTAGGAATACAACCGCCAGATGGACCACCAATTTGAATAGCTTTAAATTTTTTGCCGTTAGGGATTCCTCCGCCAATATCATAAATAATTTCTCTAAGTGTAGTGCCAATTGGCGCTTCAATTAATCCTATGTTTTTAACTTTACCTGTTAAGGAGAATATTTTAGTTCCCTTAGATTTTTCTGTGCCAATACTTGCGTACCAATCGGCACCATGCTCAATTATTAGTGGAATATTTGTCCATGTTTCTACATTATTGATAACGGTTGGGCAACCATACAGACCAGAAACAGCAGGGAATGGAGGTTTTGTATTTGGCTCGCCACGATTGCCTTCTACGCTAGTTATTAGCGCAGTTTCTTCTCCGCAAACAAACGCGCCTGCACCAAGGGAAATTTCTATGTCGAAATCAAAGCCTAAGCCAAATATGTTTTTACCAAGCAAACCAGCTTTTCTGGCTTGGCTAATTGCATTTGCAAGTTTTTCGCCAGCAAGTTTGTATTCGGCTCTAACATAAATTACACCTTTAGTTGCACCAATTGCGTAACCACAAATTGCCATACCTTCCAATATAGAATGCGGATTGCTTTCAAGAATTGTACGGTCCATAAAAGCGCCAGGGTCACCTTCATCACCATTACAAATTACATATTTTTGTTTCGCAACTTCTTTTGCACAAAATTCCCACTTTTTACCAGTAGGGAATCCGGCACCGCCTCGGCCACGGATACCAGACCTGCTAACTTCAGCGATAACATCAGAAGGTTTAAATTCAGTTAAAACTTTATATAAATTAAAATAACCGTTAACAGAAATATAATCTTCAATGTGGTCAGGTGAAATCAATCTTAAATTCTTTCGTGCAATAAATTTTTGTTTTTTGTAAAAATTAAATTCTTCAAAGGTTGTCGCTTTTGTGCCATCTTCGTTAATAAAAACCTTGTCTTCCAAAATTTTTCCGTTGATTACGTGCTCGGTTATAATTCTTTCGGCTTCTTCTGGTTTAACGGCGGTATAAAAAATATCTGTTGGTTTAAACATAACAATTGGTCCACTTGCACAAAGGCCAAAGCAACCAACTTTTGTTACTTTAACTAGTTTTTCAAGTCCATGATTTTTTACTGATGCAATTAGGTTGTCAACAAGTTTATGGCTTCCGCAAGACATGCAACCAGTGCTTGAACAAACCATAATTTCGGTTTCTTGCATTGGCTTAAGCTTAACTTGTGGAGCATATCTTAAATGAACTTGTTTTAATGTTTGTTCTTTTATTTTTTTTAATTCTTCAAGTGTCATTATTCTTTCTCCATGTATTTATTTAAAATAGATTGAACATCGGCAAGCTTAACATTTCCATAAACATCTTCGCCCACACTTAGGACGGGTGCCATTCCGCAACAACCAATACATCTTGTTGCATCAAGGCTAAATAGGCCATCTTTTGTGCATTCGCCTTCTTTTATGTTTAGTATTTGAGTAATTTTTTCAAGAATTTTGTCACTGCCCTTAACATAACAAGCAGTGCCAAGACAAACTGAAATTGGGTATTTGCCTTTTTGTGTTAACGAAAATTGCGCATAAAAAGTTGCAACTCCGTAAATTTTGTTAAGCGGAATATTAAGAGTTAAACTAATATGCTCTAAAATTGATTTTGGCAAATATCCGTATATGGCCTGTGTGTCTGCCAATATTTTAATTAGTGTAAACTTTTTAGTTTTTGCGTTTTTTAAAAGGTTATCTAATTTTGAAGCTTGGTCTGCCGTTCCAAGGCAATTGCAGTGTTTTTCCATCTATGT
>CAJJIV010000068.1 GCA_905187655.1 uncultured Eubacteriales bacterium
TAGCCGTATCAGAAGGTGCGGCTGGATCACCTCCTTTAAAGGAGTTGTTTCTACTGTTTTATCTTGTATAAAACTAATGAACAACATCTTGTCGACTTTGTACTATTTGGTACAATGAAGAACCTGTTATTCTGTAAACCGACAGAAGTGCTCTGTAGACAGTAAACATACAGAGAAATTCGTGCAAGGACTTTTAGTATAGACCTATCAATTCAAGTTATTTAGTTAAGTTTAATTAAGACTACCAATTTGGTAGTCTTATTTTTTTGTTGCTATTGAAATTTTGTCAATACTGTTATACAATATTAACTATGGTTATAAGTGAGGATAAATTTGGAAGATTAGTTTTAAAATCTGTTTCACGTAATGATGTTGCGTTGCTTTTGTCTGACCCAGAATTGTTTTATAGTCAATTAAATGGTGTAGAAGTTATAGGAACAGATTCCTTCCGTGAAAGTTTTGACCAGGATATAGTTCTTCCTGAATCGGTAAAAATTATTGAAGATGGTGCATTTGCTTTCAGTAATGTAACGAGAGTTATAATTACTGGAAAGTTAGAAAAAATTGGCAACTATGCTTTTAGTGGCTGTCAACAATTAACTAGTATCAATTTGCCAGAAAGCTTAACAAGCTTGGGTTCAGAGTGTTTTAACAATTGTTCACAACTAAAAGAAGTTAATTTGTATAGTATATCAGAAATTCCTGAATATTGTTTTAAAGGTTGTTCAAACCTGCGGTATGTGAAAATTGGAGAGACAGTTAAAGAAATTGGAGAGAAGGCATTTTTAGATTGTGTAGCTCTTCAAGATATAGAAAATTTAGATAAAGTTGGAAATATTGGCGATAATGCGTTTGAAAATTGCAAAAGCATTACAACTGCATATTTGCCAGCAAGTTGCAATTCAAAATTTGTTTATCAAAATTGCACACATTTGTCTAAGGCATATATCTATACCGACCATATTGCAAATGGAGTTTTTACAAATTGCCTGAATTTGGCTTATGTTAAATTGTTAAGTGATACTAAAAAAATTGATGGTATGGCATTTAATAATTGTATTAATTTGAGCAATTTAACAGTTTCCCAAAAGGTAGAGACAATAGACCGGTTGGCATTTTACAATTGTCCATTTTTTTATTTATATAAAGACAAAGATGGCAATAATTGTTTTTCAGAAAACTTGCCTAGCACAGTAAAAAAGCCATTAATATTAAAGAGTTTTTTTAATCTGAATTTTGATTTTTGTAATGAAAAAGATGTTGAAAAATTCAGTCAATTGCAAAAATATTCTGAAATCTTTAATGCAATAAAAGTTAAAGTTCCTTATGAAGTTTTAGCAAAGAAAAAAAATTTAAATGACTTTACTTTTAAAGAGTTTGCCAATGAAGTAATTAAGCCCAATATAAACGAAATAAGAAAAATGCACCCATCTAGAATGGAATCATTTATGTTCTTTGCATCTAGGGTAGGGTGTTTTGATAATGTATTTTTATTAGACCGTAATGGGAACGAGACTACAATTACAGTTGCACAAAAGGCAAGTACGTTTATGGCTAATGTTATGCGTAATTTTGATTTGTTTGAACAATGCCTATTTGGTCAATATGGGCATGGTGCAAAAACAGTTTTTGTTAATCAAGATTTACTTGGTTTTTTGTCGATTGTAGATTCTAAAAAGTTTTTGCCTAACCTAAATTTAGTAATTGAACTAGAAAATGATTATAGTGGAATATTAGATTTTGTTTTTAACAACTTTGATAAAGTTCAATATTTAAAAAATCATTATTTAGATGAAGTCAAGGGTGTGCCAGGTTCTTTGTCTTGGTATAATGCAATGATTTTGGCATATACACATGTTTTGTACAAAAACGTTCAACCACAGGATCAAGATTTGGCGACAGAATTTTCTAAGTCTAATATTTCTCCACAGAATTTTGAAGATGCTGTTAAATTAAGAAATTGGGCAACTAAAAATGGGATACCTCATCACATACTTTCAATACCATTAAAGGAAAACGAAACTGAAAAGGACAAAATTGAAAATTTAAGTAGACAAGTTAAGCGTTTGCTAAGGAGAGGAAAAGAACTTGCGGTATCAAAGCATAGTGAATTTACTTATGAAATGTTAGATAAATATGATGCAAGTAATCCGATTATTGGTATGTATACCAATGATTGTTGTGTTATAAATTCAATGTTTTATGGAAGTACAATTTGTCAAAATGTTATTACAAAACCTGATTTACAACATATGATAGTTAGGGACAAAAATGGTGATATTGTTGCCAAGGGAACAATCTATGTAAATGCCGAGAAGCAGTATGCGGTAATAAATGAATTTTCTGTTGCACTTAAATATAAACATAATGAATTTGAAGACCGAAATGGATTTTATGAAAATGACAATGATAAATTTGCTTTGGCAAGAAAAGAAATATTTGATTGTTTTATTTGTGGAATTAATGCTTTTGCAAATGAATATAAAAGGGAACACCCTAATTCACCGCTTAAAAAGATTGTAGTTGGTGATAGTCCTGGAAATAAACTTAGAAGTTATGTTCAAATGTTTAAAGCAGAGCAGTACCCACTTTTTGTGCCTGATAATTATGTATTCCGTGATGCTAGTAAAAATCAATATATTTTGTATAATGATGAGAAAGGCGGTTAAAATATAATGGATAAAGAAGAATATAAAGATCTTGTTAATAAATTGAAGCAAGCAGAAGAAGAATACAATATGTTAATGCAGAAATTTAATAATTTAAAGGAACGGAAGGTAGATTCAAATTCAATTAAATATAAGGAATTAAGCCAAAGTTTTGAATTGTTGAAAAATAAAATTATACTAATAAATAGTAAACTTGAATCGCTTTAGTAAATTTTAATGAATATAAAATTAAAATGGGAGTAAGTAGTAATATTATTGATAAATATACTGTCTATAGTACTGAGACTAGTAATGAAATGAGTAAAAATATTAGTAATTATACTAATTCTAATTATGGTATTGGTGTTACTGGTAAATTAAATAGAGTAGATAAATTTAATTTATATTTTCTTCAAAATACTCATCAATTTTTTTCATTAAATCTTGTTCAACTTCTTCTATAGAATTTCCTTGAATTTGTGCACCTGCAAGAGTTAGATGTCCTCCCCCTCCAAGTTTTTCTAATATAACTTGCACATTTATATCTCCAATAGAACGTCCACTTATTGTAATTTTTTCTCCATTATTTCCAATTACAAAAGATGCTGTAATATTGCCTATTGTTAAAAGCTCATCTGCTGTTTTAGCACAAATAATGTTAGCATTTTTATCTTCTTTATTATATATTGCCACTGCAATACTATCTTTAATTATTTTTGCATCTTTAATTATTTCTGTAATTTTATTATATGTTTCTAAATCACTTTGGAACCATTTTTTTACTTTTATTATATCAACACCAAATTTTCTTAAATATGCAGCTGCCTCAAATGTACGTACCCCTGTTTTAAAAGTAAAATTCTTTGTATCCATCATAATTCCTGCATATAATGCTTCTGCTTCCATAGTTTTTAAATTAGCATTAACTCTTGTGTATTGAAGTACCTCTGTAACAAGCTCTGCTGCAGATGACGCATATACTTCATGAAATGTTAAAATACTTTTTTCTATAAAATCTGGACTTCTTCTATGATGATCTATAATTGCTATTTTATTAGTCTTATCTAATAAACTTGGAACTTCAACATGACTTGTTTTATGTGTATCTACAACTATTAATAAAGTATTTTCATTTATTTTTTGTTCTGCAATTTCTCCATTTATTATTACATCTTTATATTCTTCATCTTTATCCAAACTTTCTTGCACATTTTTTAATGCCATTGTATTTGTATTTGCAACAATAAAAGCTTGTTTTCCTAATTTTTTAGAAAGTCTATACATTCCAAGAGAAGAACCTAAAGAATCTATATCTGGCACAGTATGCCCCATTATAATTACTTGTTCGCTTTCTGAAATTAATTCTTCTATTTTCTCTCTATTTTCTTCTCCCATAAATGTAAATAATACTTTTGCTCCATTATCAGCAGCAGATCTTGCTGCT
>CAJJIV010000069.1 GCA_905187655.1 uncultured Eubacteriales bacterium
ATTTTTAATTTTATTGTTAGGAAAAGAATGGCAATTATGGTATAATTTACGGAACAAGGAGAATTTTATGACACAAAAAATATCAAAATTTTTTAAAGTTGTTATTTTAATTATCGTATTAGCTGGATTTGCATATATTGGCTATGTTATTGCCGATTTAACTGCCCCAAGCTATACAATTACCTTTGATGCAAATAGTGGTGAGATTGCCCAAACAACAACCACTATAAAGCGTGGACATACCATAGAATTACCCACCCCAACACGTGAAGGCTATGATTTTGTTGGGTGGTACGTTGATGGACAAGAGTGGACTGAAAACACTAGAGTAAAAAGCGACTCTACATTAACAGCAATGTGGACCCCTAAAAAGTATGATATTACATTTATTATAGATGGCAACTCTGTAATTAAAAGTTTTGACTATGACAGTATGCCAAGTTATGATGGCACGCCATATAAAGCACCTACTGCAACTACCGAATTTGTTTTTGAGGGTTTTGAACCTGAATTAAGCGTAGTTAAGGGCAATACAACTTATACAGCAATATTTAAAGAACAAATTAGACATTTTGATATTAATGTTACAACAAACTATGAGGGCGCTTGCACAATAACTGGTGCAGGCAAAAAGGAATACAATTCTAGCACAATCATTTCATTTGTTGCCGAAACCGGTTTCCTATTTGCAGGATATTATGAAAATAATATACTTTTAACCACAGAAGAAACATTAACAATTAACGAGATTAAATCTGACAGAAACATCGAAATTAGATTTCAACTTGATGGCGACAATATTGATATTCAACTTGTTGCAGAAGGCGTTCTACTTAGTGATGATACAATTACTATTGTAAGGGGAGATACTACATTATTCCCTTCAATTAATTCTAGCAATTATGGTATGAATGGCTATGAAGTCACTAAATGGTATTTAGATAATGCCATGACACAAGAAATTAATTTTGATACACATCAATTTATTAAACCCACTACTCTTTATGGCAAATGGGAATATGCCTTTAACACAGGATTTTTTGCTTTTAAGGACAAATTTGACAACGCTTTAACAAACGGCACAATTACCATTAATAGCGAAAAAGAATTGAGATCTTTTATTGAATATGTTCAATTTAATAATATTGGAAATTCTCAGGCTCCAGAAATTACAATTGGTTATACTACTTTTTCATCTGAAACAACATTTAAAAACCATATAACTGAAATGATTACTTCTTCTACTTATTACAATGGTTGCCAAGTACGATATTCTTACCCTAAATCTTTATCTTGGGTACAAATTTATATCGATGAAAGTGAAACGGCTTACGAAGCATCAAAATCAACACCTGATACAGGACTTGTTAATCAGCTTGAATATGCACTACTTAATTTAGATACAGCGAATGTCAGAAGCATAGACTTTTCTGATTTTAATATTGAAAAAATTTCTAATACTATAGCCGTCTCAAACTCTACCCAACTAATTTATGCACTTGAGAAAGGTTACCGCCCAATCCCTGAAAATGGATCAATTGCTGAAGCAGTTTACTCTAAAGCAAAAACAATATTGAGACAAATTTGTAATGATGATATGTCTGATGTTGAAAAAGTAAGAGCAATTTACGATTATTTAATTTTAAATGTGCAATATGATTATAATGCAGCTCAGACCAATGAAATTTTAGTTGAATGGAATAATTATAGATCTTGGTTTGCTGAAGGTGCCTTATTAGATGGAAAAGCCGTGTGCGATGGCTTTTGTAAAGCATTTATTATTTTGGCCGAGATTGAAAACATTCCTGCAATAAGAGTGACTGGTAATAGCCATGCATGGAATCGCGTTTACGTAAATAACGCATGGTATGGTATTGATGCTACTCATGGAAATGTTAAGTGTAGTTTTTCTGATGGTGATTATGAGATTTTAACATATGCCAACTTCATGTTCACAGATGAATATAAAACATCTTTAGGATACACTAGCACCGATTATACAGAATATGCTGCCACTACCGAATATGATACATACTCTAACCAGACATATGGCACTGGAGAAGAAAAATTTAGTCTGCTAATTGAAAGTCGTACCGATTTTGAAAATATGCTGAAATATCTGTCAGAATATAACACACCATCTGGGTACTATAAAACCACAAGTGAAATGTGCACCTTTGAAATTGCACTAGGTTCCAGCGTTTCTATATACAACATCCAATCTTGGGCAAGCCAAAGTGGGTTAAATATTAATTCTTGGATTTCTAACTCTAGTACTACACAAAATTATTTATATTGTTTTAGAATAACAAAAACACAACTTAGTAACATAAACGTTTTATAAATAATAAAAAAGTGGACCATAATGGTTCACTTTTTTAATATTTGGTTATTGGAAGACTGTCATCATCTACACCTTTTTTTATATATTTAATGGTTACGTAATATTTAACATTGTCTGATACAACAACCTGCAATCTATCTCCTACTTTTTTACCCATTAAAACAGCCCCTAGTGGACTTTCTTTACTTATTATGTTTGCACCCGGATTCCTTCTTAAAGTTGTTGATATTGTATACTCCACCATTTCATCGTCCTCTTCAAAGTAAACACCAACTTTATCAAACACGCCAATTTCATCTTTGTTTGGGTCGGTAGTAATTATTTTTGCAGTTCTAATCATGTTTTTTAAATACCTAATTCTACTTTCGTTTCTGTTTTTTTCTCTTTTTGCAATATGATACTCGGCGTTTTCGCTTAAGTCCCCAAACTCTCTGGCATCTTTTAAATTTTGTACAAGTTCTGCCCGTAAAACCGTGTCTCGGTATTCTATTTCTTCTTGCATCTTTTTTATATCAACTTCAGTTAATTCATTAAACATTTTTTCGCCTCAAAATTTTTTATTTAATTAGTCTAACACAATTATCGATATTATCCAAATCAGTTTTCTAACTTTCTATTATTTGTTAAAAATGACAAAAACGAGAAATTAAATTTCTCGTTTTTTGTTAATTAATTATTTTAATTCCTCTGGTATCAAAAGTGAACTTTTACGCTTGCTGTATTTAATACAATTTTCATAACAATCATTTATTAGTTCCTTTATCTCTTCTGGGAAAATACTGCTTGTTATTGACCATCCTTTTAATCGCTTTTTCATACTATCCGAGCCAAATGTACCAACAATTGCACTATGATCGGTTAAGCACTCTCTATAAGATTCTATGTCTTCTGTTGATAAATTTTTGGTACAGATTAATTTATTTAAACAGCAATCTATAAATAACATTGATGAATAAACATTTACATTTTTTGGCAACAATAGCAACCTATTAATCTCTAACCTGTCTTTACTGTCACCAACATAATAATTTAAGCGCCTTTCTAATTCTCTTTTTTCAGTAGAGGTTGGCCTTTTTTGTATCATAATAACTCCAAACTACTCTTGATTTTCTTGAGTTTCTATGTTAGTTTCTTCTACGTTTTCTTTCGTATCTTGTTTAGCAGACTGTTTGTTTCCTTGTTTGCTTTTGCCTTTGTTCTTTTCTGATGACTTCCCTTCAAGTATGTTTTCTACAAGTTGATCAACAACTGGAACATCTTTTCCGCTTACATACATTACTATAGATAATACAACAAATGTAACAACAGCTAGAAAAGTGATAATATCTATTACTCTGCCAAATTTGCTAACAAAATTAGCAAAATCTGAAAGAATATAGTCACTGCTTAATCTTCCACAAGCATCAATTAGATAAATAATTCCGTTAAAAAATAAATCAAAGCAAATTACAACACCAAGTAATAATGCTGGTTGTAAAACTTTTTTTGTTGTGCTTTTATCTTTCAATCCAAAAAAAGCAAGTGCAACAGCAGTTACGCTTAAAAACACAGAAACCATTGTGCTAAAAGGATAAAAAGCCAACGCAATTAAACTAATTACAATTAAAAATATAGTCATAATATCCTCCATATTATTGTTTATTA
>CAJJIV010000070.1 GCA_905187655.1 uncultured Eubacteriales bacterium
GCCACAGGTGCAGAAGCTGGGGCTGGGGCTGGCTGAGGGGCCGGTGCCACAGGTGCTGGTGCAGGTGCTACCTGAGGAGCGGGCTGTGGAGAAGGAGCTGTAACTTGTGCTTGTGGTTGTGCCATTCCTTGCATTTGTGGACGTTGCATCATATTCTGTACAAACGGATTTTGCTGTTGCATTCCACCCATTTGTGGACGTTGCATCATATTCTGTGCAAATGGATTTTGCTGTTGCATTCCACCCATCATTCCACCATACATATTGTTTTGCATACCATTCTGCATACCGCCAAATTGATTCTGCTGTTGCATTCCGCCATACATTCCACCAAAGTTGTTTCCAAACCCACCTTGTTGCATTCCGCCAGATAAATTTATGCCACGCATAACAAATCGCTGACCAACTAATGTAGTAAAGGTATTTTCAAGGTCCTGAATTTTACCAAGCATTGTCATTTTACACTGGTCATTAACAGGATCGGTGCTCATGGAGTTTGCTAAGTTTTGAATAAGTTGACACATATTAAGTGCACTATTTAGCAAAACACCGTTTTCACCCATACACATCATTGGTTGCGATTGCATAAACATTTTAACAGATTGTTCTAGTTCATTTATTGACATAAAGCATCCCTATATACAAAACGGATTCTTTAAATAGTTAAGAATCCGCTGTAATTAATTATTATAAACTAATATTAGTATTTGCCTAGTAGCCAGAAACCTCTTGCGTTTGCCATAACAGCGTCATTTTGAATAATCAAACGAGGGTCATTAAATACATTTCTTAATTCATTTTCGTACTTAACTGAACCACCACCAGTTAATATAATCTTATAGAATTTGTTAAATTCAAGACCAAGACCCATAACACTTTCATATATCTTTTTAGCTTGAATTTCTCTTTGTTTAGCACAATAATCTGCAAGGTCATATTCACCAAATGGAGTTTCTACAACAGTACTACGAAGTAATTTGTCATCTAATTCGTGTGGAGCGACAGAAAAGATGTTTGCATCTGGTTGGTCAGCATTAAAGTCTTCTTGAACACCAGATATAAAGTCAGAAACACCAATATCAAAACCAAAGGTAGAACGAACACGACCGCTTTCAAGAACGGCAATATCAGTTGTACCCCAACCAATATCAATAACAACGGCACGTTGTTCTAGTAATTTTTGATTTAATGTTCCAGTTGCATCATCAAATACATAACTATACATAGTTCCAAGTGGTTGTGGAACAACAATTACTTCCGCAATATCAAAAGTAATAGTTTCAACATTATCCCAAGTAACAGATTTAACTTCGTGAGAACCAAGAAGATTAGTCTTCATTTCGTCTATAATTTTATTATTTTTTGCAAGATAACTAGGAACACCAGTAACAACTCTTAAAATTTCGTGTTTATTTTGTTGTCTGCACTTTAAAATAGAAGTAATACCAATTATGGCTTCTACCTTAAAGTTTGAAGAAGTGTAACGAGCAGCACCACGTCCACCACTACCCATAGCGGAAATATCGCCAACTTCGTAAACTTCTCTGTTGTATACATACATTTGATAATCAGTTTTAAATGAGTACACCAATCCAGAGTCATTAATAAGTTTAATTGTGTTTCGGTAACTTAGACTTGCATCATCAGTCCAAATCTTAATTGTTGAGTTTGCAACATCAATACCAATAACTTTGGAAAAACCTGTTCCACTTGCTGGAGCACCAGCGTTTTGTTCAGCTTGTTTCTTTGCCATAATCTTCTCCTAATTTAAATAATCTTTTAATACATTGCCAAATTTGTATTCACTTAATTTTTCTTTATTGTTTAATTTTACACCATATTCACCCGTCTTGGCAAACGTTTTAAATGGTGAAAATAAACCATGTGACTGTGACCATATAGTTGCATTAAACAACAAAACATCTTCAGCTTGTTCACCATTATACAAAACAACAGCCACATATTGTGATTGGTTATTTACATCAATTTCGTTCATTGGGAATTTTACAAGTCCACTTGACATATCTACTGGTACTGGTAAAAAATCACCAATTGGCTTTCCAGCACTAGTGAATCTTATTTTTCCAAGAACTTCAAGTGCCGTAAGGTTGGTTCTTGATGCTAAAAATTTAAGGTCTTTACTTGCTTTCAAATTCTCTGGACGATTACAGAATGTCTTTTCTTCTTTGACACCAGTTAAGTTTGATACAAAATTTCCTGTTTCAAAAGGCATATTATTCCCTCCATTAATTATTGTTAGGATTGCGGAATTGACTGTTCTTCATAAGTTTTTCAACTTCGCTCTCGTTTGTTTCTGGTTTAAGTTCGGTCTTATTAGGCTGTTTTGCCTCCACTTGTTTATGCAGAGATGCGTTGTTCATAAGACCTATAACTTCTGTTGCATTTGTTTCAGGATTAACATTATCATTATTATTTTTCTTTAAAAGATTTTTATCTACTTTTTGATTAAATTCATTCTTATTTAACACGCCAAAAAGACTTTTCTCATTTGTTACTGGATTAGTATTCTCTTGCTGTTTTACTTGTTTTTTAGCATCATATTTAGTTGCCAACATAGAATTTTTAGACAGCCCCATTACCGCTTGAACACCTGAATCTTTCATTTGGTCTTCTTTTGGTTTATCGTGGTTAAACATACTTTTATCTACAACAGTTGCTTCTTTTTTACCAACTATTTTCATAACAGATTGTTCTTCATTTGGGTCAATGAATTCAGTTTTCTTTTGCTCTGTTTCTCTTTGCCCAAACAAATTTCCTGCATAGCTATCTTGCCTTTGTTGTTGAGCTTGTTTTTGTGCTTTTAATTGTTCCTTTTGTTGCTTTTTTGCTTGCATATTTGCAACAACCTTTTTATGGAAAAACGCAAAATAAATAATTAGTGCCACGGCAACTAATACCACACCAACTACTATTGATATAAATACTGGTAAATTATTCACAAAAACCTCCTATTTTTTTACAAAAAAACTTTTGCTACCATTTCATTCACTATATTACAACAAAATTTTTACACTTGTCAAACAAAATTATAGCAAATTTTACCATTTATAAAAAATTATTAACAATTTATTTATTTTTTAGACTATAATTTATAACTTCTGTTTTTTCATCTTTCTTCTTTTTAATTACTGTAACAACTCCTGCTTTCACTTCAAAGTAATAATCTACATAACCTTTGGTTTTTTCATCTAGCAGAACTTTTTCAATTGAACCATTTGGCTTGTGTACGGCAATAGTATAAAGATATTCTTTTTTATCTCCATCATCAACTACTTCAAAATAATTCAGCAAGACATACCGCTTTCCCACAAAAGCAACTTGTTTAAGTTTGTTAAAGTTGTAAACAAGTTCATTAACTTCCCCACTTTCAAGCAAGTTGCAAAAAGAAACCTGCCCAACACTGTCTAGGTCTTTGTTTTGCCCAACAACAACTAAAGATTCTGAATTAAGCCTTTTAATTTGAAGTTCAAGCGAACCATTGATTCCTAATAATTTGTAACCTTTGTTTGTTTGACCATTATACAAAAAGAAATTTAAATACTTTTCATTAAATAAGTGCTGAACCGATGCAAACAAGTCATAATCTTCATATGAATAAAATTCGCTTTCAGTAAATTTTGTAACTTCTTCGGTAACCACATATTTGTCTTTTTCAATTTCTATATTTGTAGAATTTATTTGTTCCTTTTCATTTATGGATAACTTTTTATCTTCTACTAAAATGCTTATCATTTGCCGTTTACTCCATTTCGTAATAAATAAATTATAAAACAAAACAAAAAGTTTTCCAAACAAAATTCAACAGTCTTAGTGTAAATAACTGAATTAAAAAATATACTGCTTTACATATCCATTTAAAATTTTGTCTTCCTTTTTTACTCTTTTTGCAATTTTCTCCATTACATTTGACCAAACAAAATATTTAGTCACAAACTCCCTTGCCCCTTTAACATCTTCATTAAG
>CAJJIV010000071.1 GCA_905187655.1 uncultured Eubacteriales bacterium
TTGCAATAGTTGCAGTAAAATGTTAAACTATATTTAATAAACAATTTGGAGGAGTGATATGGCAGAAATTAAGTATGAAGTAACAAAAACTTTGGGTGCTCTTGCTGAACCAGTTAATGGCTATGCAAAAGAATTAAACTTAGTTAGTTGGAATGACAGACCTGCTGTTTATGACATAAGACCTTGGAATGAGTCCCACGAAAGAATGGGCAAAGGTATTACCCTAAACAAAGAAGAAATCAAAGCCTTAAAAGAACTACTAAACAAACTTGACCTAGATTAGTTTTAAAATAAAAAAGATGAACTATTATGTTCATCTTTTTTTTGTATAGACTGTTTATGCTTGGGCTTCGGTTGATTTAAAATTTTTGTCTTCAGTTTCAATTCTAGAAACACCTATTAAACACTCGTTTAGATAGCCTTTATTAAAGCATTCTTTAATTATATCTATGGCTGAATTTCTTGCATCAATTTCTTCGGCACGATTTAAGTATTCAATATATTTTTCACGTTCGGTCTTAATTTTAGAGTTTACAATTTTATCAAATATATTCGCCTTAGTAAGGTTTGCACTATGTTCGGACTTTTTTAAGGAATTAAGCATACCAGTTTGCAATTGCACGCAATGTCTTGTTTCGTGTATAATGGTTTGTAATAAGCGTAGAGGATATTCGGTACTGCCGACTTTTTTTGCTAAATCAAACTGAGCCAATATATCTTTGTTTATTTTAATTTCATTAAGGGCGGGATAGAATGCTCCATAGGTAACATAACCATTGTTTAACTTTTCAAATTTAGCAGTTGAAATTGGTGGAGCTACAACTTTAAATCGTTCGGCGTAACAGTCGGCTATGTTTTGCAAAAGTACAAGAACTTGTTGTGGAGATAAAGTATAAAATTTTGATGGATTTAACCAAGAAACAAAGTTATAAATCTCATTTTCACCATATTTGGGTATAAAGTTTTCTTTATTATGCAAATCAGCTTTTGTTATAACACCATCATGGTTGCGTTTATAGTAGTTATAAAGTTCAAATGCTTTGTCATACATATAAACGCTTTTGTTATCTATAGGGTTAATGTATTCGCCTCTTTTGTTGGTATAGCCAACAGAAGCTGGTCTTACGTCATTGCCGTTTATTAGGTAGCTTACCAAATGTAATAATTCTTTTCTAACTTCAACTGCTTGGACTTTATCTTCTTTACTTTTCTTTTTAAATTGGTCCCCAATTAGTTCTTTAACATAATTAATAGCAATCCTTTTTATTTCCGCTTCTTTTTTGTCTTTAATAATAGGCTTTGTGGTTAATATGTCGGTAGCATCAAAGTCATCACCTAAAAAATTAATCAATTCGCTATCTGCTATTTGATTTAATTTAAAATAAAGATATCTATTAAAATATGGAAATAAAAAAGTTTTGCAATTGATGCCGAAATCGCCATCGCCATCTTTGCTGTTTTTATTAACAAAAGTTTTAAGGCAAGTAAGTAAATATTCATTATTATCTGCCATAAATTGTCCCCCAGACTCTAATTGCAAACTATTATATCACAATCTTTATAATTTGTCAAATTTAGCCCTAATTTATTGTTTTGCCCTATAAAGTCAGAATAAAAAAGCACCTTTATATGGTAAAGGTGCTTTTATGCTATATATGAAATTTTTTGGTTTTATATAAAATAGAATAGGTGATTGAATGAATTAAAATATAAAGCGAACAAATGGCTGGTACAAACCAATTTAAGTGATTGTAATCTATTTGTGTAAAGCTCATTAAACCAAACGAAATATTTAGCACATAGTCTATAACTAAGCATTGAATGAAGAGTAATAGCGCAAAAACAATTCCTACTTTGGCGCTATATTTTGGTCGGACTTTTTTGGTTGGGTTAATTAAGAATAAAACTAAGTAAACGGCTGGTACAATTAAAAATATTAACCCTGCAACAACAAAGTGCATTGGTGCGCTAATTCCGTTGCCTGAATATAAATTTAAGTTGGTATAACCAATAGATTTAGCAATAAAGTAAGATACAAATAAAAGAGCAACTAATATAGCATAACTAATCAGTGCAGTAGACATTTTAAGTTTGTTTACTAAGCAGTAATATTTTGTGTCGCCTGAATCAGGAACTCGCTTATGGTATTCTCTAACATTAATTCCTTCACTTTCAAGGTCATACCTAAGTTTTTCTATACTTGTAGGTTCAGTGGTCTTGTGGTCTTCTTGTTTAACTGATTCAGGTCTAAGTTTAACTGTTCCGTAAGCAGATAGGGTATTTAAAATTTCTTTAGTATCGTTATCGGTATACTGTGGAACAAAGGTTCGTTTATTGTCTATAAATAAATCAGCTTCAGAATGTGTATTGTCTTCTTTGGTTTCGGTAGCAGAAAGATTGTTGTTTCCCATAACTGGCTGACTTTCTTTAACTGCCACATCATTTTGTTCGTAAGTTGTAAGTTCTTGCTTTTCATTATATCCAAGGTTTTCAAGTAAATAGTCTTGCGAAAAACGATTATCGGCAAATTCCGGTTGCTCTTCTTCGTTGTCTTCACCGGCATTTTCTTCGCTTAGGACAAAATTTACTTCGGAATCAGATTCTTCTTTGCTGTCATCATTTTCTTCAAAACCATTTCCCCAGTTTAGGGCAGAAGAGGTATACTCATCTTCAGTTTGTTCATCGTTTGTACTAGTAAGGTTTTCAGAAACTTCTTCGTGATCGTAAAAACCAAATCGAGGCTCATTAACAATTGTTTCTTCAGGGTCTTCAGTTTCCGTTTCTTCAATTTCTTCGCTGGTATTTTCTTCGGCATCTTGTTCGGCTGAAGCACTGTCAAACACAGAATAATCAAAATCATCATTGTCGGTTTCTTCTTGTTCAGAGTCCTGTGAATAATCACTTTCACCATAATTGGAATTAAAGAAGTTTTTATCGTTGGTTTTATAATCTTTTAAGTTGAATTTTATACTTTGTTTGGGAGTTTCTTCGTTTACAAATATATCACAATAATCTTCTTTAATATCAGAATCCGGCGTTGCAGTTAAATGTTCACTAAAAGTAGCGTTGTTTGCATTACTCTCTGCATCAAAAATTACACTTTCTTCTATGGGGTCGAGTTCTTGAGTGTTTTCAACCTGAATTTCTTTATTATTAATTTGGTTGTCTTCATTAACGTCTTGTTCTGTTTGTTGTTCTTCAAGAGCAGTAGGGGTGAAGATATCAATTTGATTGTTGTCCGTTTTGTAATAGTCTGCAATCACACTATAATCTACATCACTTGTTAGATTAATAGATTCGTCGGTGTTATCTTCAGTATTTTCTAAGTACGGATTGGTATCTTCTTCAGTAACTTCCGGAATGGCATAACCGCTGTTTATAGACATCTGTGAAACAACGGCAGGTTCTGCAACTGCATCAGAAGAGAAATTAGGGCCTGTGCAATCGGTTATATTAAATTCATTATCTTGGGCAGTTGTATTAGAAGTTTGATTAGCTTGTTTAATATCTTCTTCGGTTATTTTTGTGTTTGAAAGGGTTCCGTCAATTTTAGTATTTTCATCTGTTGTGTACTCGGCAGAATCTCCAAGCAATTTGTCTATAATTGACCTAGAAGAAACCCATTGGCTCATATTGTTGTTGTATTCTTCTCGGCCTTTCTCGGTAAGTTTATAATAATGGCGTCGACCACCAATGTCAGAATTTACCCAATAAGAACTTATTAAGCCTTGATTTTCAAGCCTTTTAAGACAACTATAAAGTGTTGGTTGTTTAATTTCATAGGTGCCATCACTTTTCTTTTGAATGTCATCAATAATTTCATAGCCATATTTATCTTCTTTGGCAAGCGTTCTTAAAATTATTGTGTCAACATGGCCTCTTATTAAGTCGGAATCTATAGACATATATAGTGCTCCTTAGGAGTTTTTGTTTAGCCCAAAGTTATTTTAATTCAATATAATT
>CAJJIV010000072.1 GCA_905187655.1 uncultured Eubacteriales bacterium
ATATATTTTCTTGTGAAAAGTCTGATAAAAAGCATAAATAATAAAATGCCTTACATAATATTATATTGAAATAAAATAGATAAAAAAGACTAAAAGTGTTTGTAATTTAAGTTTTTTTTATTGTATAATTAAGTTAATTAGAAACACATTTAAGGAGAAAATAATGGACTTATTTAAGAAATGCTACGATTTTAAGCTTGCAGACCAATACAAGGAAATGGGAATTTATCCATATTTTCATTCACTTGAAAGCAAACAAGATATTGTCGTAGAAATGGAAGGTAAGCGAGAGATTATGATTGGTTCCAATAATTATCTTGGTTTAACTGGAAACGAAGAAGTTATTGAAGCATCTATTGAAGCAACCGAACAATTTGGAACAGGTTGTAGCGGAAGTAGATTTTTAAATGGAACAACAACGGCTCACCTAGAACTAGAAAAAGAACTTGCTGAATTTATGCAAAGGGAAGATTGTATAACAATGAGCACAGGGTTTCAAACAAATCTTGGAATCATTAGTGCAATTGCTGGGAGAGGAGATGTAGTACTTTGTGATAAAGAAAATCATGCAAGCATTTACGATGCAATTAAGCTTAGCTATGCCGATATGATAAGGTATCGCCACAATGATATGGTAGACCTTGAAGATAAATTAAAACATGTGCCAGAAGGGAAAGGCATATTAATAGTTACAGATGGAGTGTTCAGTATGTCTGGTGAGATATGCAAACTTCCTGAAATTGTAGAATTGAAAAAGAAATATGGTGCAAGACTTTTGGTAGATGATGCCCATAGTTTTGGAATATTGGGCGAAAATGGCCGTGGTACAGGTGAATATTTTGGTTTAGAGGATGAGGTTGACCTTGTATTTGGCACTTTCTCTAAATCACTTGCAAGTATTGGCGGTTTTTGTGTTGGTGACCATAAGGTTATTGATTATATACGCCACAATTCAAGACCATTTATATTCAGTGCATCAATAACTCCAGCAAGTGTTGCCGCAACTAGGAAAGCACTAGAAATAATTAAAAGAGAACCAGAAAGAAGGGAACACCTGTTACAAATTTCAGATTATATGCGTAACGCACTTAAACAACGTGGCATTAAAATTAAGGAAGCAACAACCCCAATAATTCCTATTTACACATATGAACCAGACCTAACATTAACAGCTTGCAAATTGTTGTTTGATGGGGGTGTTTATGTCAGTCCTGTTTTGCCCCCAGCCACACCTCCAGGCGAATGCTTAATTAGAACAAGCTATACTGCGACCCATACCGAAGAATTAATGGATGAAGCGGCAGATATTATTAAAGATGTTTTAACTGAATTGAATATAATAGGTGAGGACAAATAATAATGATTAAACAAAAAACTCCAACAATATGTTGGAGTTTTGTTTTAATAAGCACAATGTATAGGCAGAATTAAAAGAATTATTTAATAAATTTATAGTGTTAATTAATTAAAATTTTCTTAATAGCCCAACGACTACACCTAAAATTTGAACATCATCTAAAATAAAAGGTTCCATGTTATCATTTTCAGGTTGTAATCTAAAGTGGCCATTTTCCTTATAAAATCGTTTAACGGTTGCACTATCATCAACAAGAGCAACAACAATTTCACCATTTTGAGCAGTGGATTGTTTTTTTACTATAATTTTATCTCCATTTAAAATTCCTGCGTTTATCATACTTTCGCCGGAAACGGTTAATAAAAACAATTCTTCACTTGTTTTAAACATAGACTCAGGAAGAGGCATAGACCCTTCAATACATTCTGTTGCAAGAATAGGAGTGCCGGCAGTAACAGTACCAACAATTGGTGCATAAATTACTTTTGGTTTTGTTGTTCCTGTGTATTGGTCTATTACTTCAATAGTGCGGTTTTTTGTGCTAGAACGCCTAATTTTGCCTTCCTCTTCAAGTTTGTTTAAGTAATATTGAGCGGTAGCCGAAGAAGAAACTTTAAGTTCCTTACAAATTTCTCTTACTGTTGGCGGGTAGCCGTGAGAAGAAATATAATTATTAATAAAGTTTAAAGTTTTTGTTACATTATCTTGGGTAGATTTTGCCATAATTTTCTCCAAAAAATTTTTATATGTTGTATTATATCATTAAACTTTGCAAATTGCAAACATTTGTTTAATGTAATAAACATTTTTCATATTGATATTTTTAACAAAATGTGATACAATGTCATCATAAAAAGGAGCAGTCAATGAAAAATTTAGATAGTAATAAATTAAGTGGGGGAGATCACAATCATTGTTGTGATGAAAACAATAAGCATTCTCGCCATCATGATAGTTGTGATTGTTGCCACGATGATGAATTTAATGAAGATGATTATATGTGTGATCTAGACCCAACAAAAATTTGTGATAATTGTTGCAAGTGCCTAGATACCTTTAATACCGATGAAAAAGGTTATGTTAAAATTGGCATTGACAAAATTGATAATAACGGCCTTACAGTTGAAGAACTTTATGAAATGTATGGCTTAAATGATGAAGATGATGATAAACATTAGTCTTAATGTCAACAATTGCAACAATTAATAATACATTACAACTTAAAAAGCAAAATAAAAACGTAAGCCAATTTTTGACTTGCGTTTTTATTATCGTAATTACATTTTGTTTCAGAATGGTGTAAATTTATTCTTCAGTTGGTTTATCATCTCTCAGCTTTACAACATTTGCAACATTTCTGCGATGCTCTTCTGAAATTGCTGCGTAGTGTCGTTTTGTAGTGTTTACATCTTTGTGCCCAAGAACATCAGCAACAATATAAATATCATTTGTTTCTCGATATAAATTTGTACCATAAGTACTTCGTAATTTATGTGGCGTTATCTTTTTAAGTGGGGTAGTTAACTTTGCATATTTCTTTACCAAAAGTTCTACAGCTCTAACACTTATTCTTTTATTTTGAAGCGATAAAAAGAAGGCCGTTTCATGTCGTGCATTTGCATTGTCTTGTCTAAGTATTAAATAATTATGCAATGCACTTCTGACTTCATCACCAAAATAAACTATTTCTTGATTACCACCCTTACGGGTAATTTTTATTCCGTTTGTTTCAAAATCAACATCATTAATATTAAGTCCAACCAGTTCAGACACTCTTATGCCGGTGCCAAGTAGCAGGGTAACAATTGCTACGTCTCTTAGTTTTGTATGTTGATGAAACGCTTTTTCTCGGTCAGTTAAATTAGAACCATCTTCTGTGGTACTAATTAATTTCGAAACTTCATCAACTTCTAATCTTACAATTGGTTTATCGTGAATTTTGGGCATATCAACTTTGCTAGCTACGTTTTCTAAAATAAAGCCTTTTGTATAAAAATACTTAAAAAACGACTTAATGCTAGAAAGTTTTCTGGCTTTTCCGTTATCTCCATTTGTGTATTCTTCGCCATCAAAGGAATAATGACTTAAATAACTAAGATAACGTTCTAAATGGACAGCCTTAATTTTGTTTAAATCGGACACATTTAATTGTCTAATGTCTTTATCAAACAAATTGGTTTCGGCGGTAATATACTCAAAAAAGACCCTTAAATCATAAGCATAATTAAGGCGAGTGAGTGGGGAAGTAGTCTGTTCAATTCCAACAAAAAAGTCTGAAGCAAAAGGTGGTAGCTCACCTAAAATTTCTCTTGTTTTTTTTATGCAGTTATCTGCACGATTTTCAAAATAAGTTTTCATAATTAATAATAATTATAATCAAAATTTGTTAAAAAGCAAATATTTTAACAAGGTATTTTGCGAATAGTTATAAATTTTTACACTGCAACCAAAAACAATATATAGAGCTATAACAGTCAAGAATTTAGTTATGTTTCCTTT
>CAJJIV010000073.1 GCA_905187655.1 uncultured Eubacteriales bacterium
CTTATGGTGGCATAGTTAATATGGACCACCTTAAAAATTTTGAATTTTTAACTTACTACCAAAACCCTAAATATTCTAAATTGGTTGCAAATTTTAAAAATGGACTTCAAGTTAAAATGGCCGATTTTAAGACTCGCAACAAGGAAAAATACCGACAAACATTAAACCATAACACCGTTAAATATCGTGCATGGAAAGAAGCAAATCAAGTTGAAAATTTTTAAACCAAAACAGACTAAATAATTAGTCTGTTTTTTTTATTTTTTTATAATAGGGCTTGCAATTAATTTCTTTTTAGTTGTATAATGCTGTATAGGTTTTGACTAATTACAGTCAAAATAAATTTTAATACAAAGGAGAAATTTTATGGATTGGGCAGGAATTTGGAATTCAATTAAAACGTTCTTTACCAACAACTTTTGGGGAGTGGTAAAGTTTTTTGCCATTCTTATTATTGGCATAATTGTTGTTAAAGTAGTTTTAAACATAACAAGACGTGTTATGAACAAAACAAAAATGGAAAAAGTCACACAGGGCTTTTTATATGCAATTTTAAAGTTTGCATTATATCTTTTACTATTGTTGCTACTATTAAGTGCAATCGGTGTTTCAATGAGTGGTGTTTTAACCGCAATAAGTGCAATGCTACTAGCCGTTGGTATGGCATTACAAGGTAATATATCAAACGTTGCAAACGGAATTGTGATTGTATCTTCACACATGTTTAAAAAGGGAGACTACGTGTCGGTTAGTGGCGTAGAAGGCAGTATATATGACATTAATTTTTTATTTACAACTATTATGACAACCGATAACAAAAAAGTAACTATACCAAACTCATCTTTCGTTAATAATGCTGTAACAAACTTTGGTGCAAACCCTACAAGAAGAATTAGTTTTTCTTTTAGTGTTGCTTATGAAAGTGATGTTGAACAAGTGCGAAATATTATTTTAGCTGTTATGAACAGCAATGGTAAAGTTAGACAAGAAAAACCACCATTTTGCAGATTGAACAAGCTTAATGATAATAGCATAGACTTTAACGCAAACTGCTGGGTAGATAGTGAAGATTATTGGGATGTTTACTATTATGTAGTTGAAAATGTATTTAATGAATTTAAACGAAATAACATTTCAATACCTTATGGACAAATTGAAGTAAGAGAAAGAAAAGACAATGTTGTTATGCCTTTTAATGCAGAACCATTACCAGAACGAGTTGAAAAAGAACGCAAACAAACCAAACACTTTGACCTTGAAAACGATGATTTAATGTCTATATTTAGGCACAAAAAAGAATCATCTAAAAAACAAAGCAAAAAAGAAGAGAAAAAGGCAAGTTAGTTATAATATTTTTTAATTAAGGAAACAATATGAAAATATCATCTAGGGGAAGATATGCCGTAAGAGTTATGACCGAACTTGCACAAAACCCCAATAAACTATTTAGTGTTGCCGAACTAAGTGCAGTTCAAAATATTAGCACAAAATATTTAGAAAAAATTATTTCATTATTAACTAAGGCAAATTTAATTGAAAGCACAAGGGGGGCTTTGGGTGGCTATAAATTAACAAAAAAGCCAAACGAGTATTCCATTGCAGAAATATTATCATCAACCAAAGATTTGCCTGAACTTGCCCCATGCTTATGTAAAGAAAATAGTTGCCCACAAAAAGAAAGCTGTTCAAGCATTAATTGTTGGGAAAAACTTAATTTAATTATATTAGACTACCTAAAAGGTGTTTCGTTACAAAATTTAATTGATAAAAAAATTTAAAAGCGGTTGACAAAACAACCGCTTTTTATTATAATTATTTCATACCATTTTGGTAGGAATAATTAATAGGAGATAATTAATTTTGATATATTTAGATAATGCAGGCACAACTAAAGTAAGTGAAACAGTAAAACAAGCAATGCTACCATATCTTGATGAAATTTATGGCAACACAAGCAGTCTACATTCTATAGGTCAACTTGCCAAAGAGAAGTTAGAAGAAGCAAGGCAAACAATAGCTGATTGCATTGGTGCAAAAGCGGAAGAGATATACTTTACTTCTGGCGGTTCAGAAAGCGATAATTGGGCAATAGATAGTGCGTGTAAGTATGCCAAACTAACTGGCAAAACTCACATAATTACATCTTCCTTTGAACACCATGCAATTTTACACACATTGGAACAAAAGAAAAAGGAAGGGTTTTCGGTAACATATTTACCGGTTTACAAAAATGGAATTGTGAATCCAAAAGACCTTGAATCTGCAATAACCGACAAAACATTTTTAGTTACAATTATGACTGCCAATAACGAAATTGGAACAATACAACCAATTTCAGAAATTGGCGAGATTTGCAGAAAGCACAAAATAATTTTTCATACCGATGCCGTACAAGCCGTTGGTCATTTGCCAATTAATGTTAACGAAATGCACATTGATATGCTTAGTATGTCTGGCCACAAATTCCACTCTCCAAAAGGGATAGGGGCATTGTATTGCAAATTGGGAACACCATTATTTAACTTTATTTATGGCGGTGCACAAGAAAGAAATAAACGTGCAGGAACTGAAAACTTAGCAGGAATTGTAGGTATGGCAACCGCACTTAAAGATGCTGTTTGCGAAATGAATGAAGTTTCTAAAAGTGAACGATATTTACGAGATAAATTATTTTCTTCTTTGTCTAAAATTCCACATTCTATAATCAATGGTGACACAAAAAATCGATTGTCAAACAACTTTAACATGTCCTTTGAAGGCATTGAAGGCGAAAGCCTGCTATTGCTATTGGATGATAACGGAATTTGTGCTTCTAGTGGTTCGGCTTGCACAAGTGGTTCACTTGATCCAAGCCATGTTTTATTGGCAATTGGTTTGCCACATGAAATTGCACACGGAAGTTTAAGGTTAACTCTTAGCAAATACACCACCGAAGAAGAAATAAACAAGACCATTGAAATTGTGCCAAAAGTTGTGGAATATTTAAGACAAATTAGCCCAGTTTGGGACAAATTAAAAAAAGGAGAACAAGATCATGTTATATAGTGAAAAGGTTATGGACCATTTTCGTCACCCAAGAAATGTTGGTGAAATGGAAGAACCAGATGGAGTTGGGGAAGTGGGCAATGCAAAATGCGGAGACATTATGCGTATGTACATTAAAGTAAAAGACGGCATTATTACCGATGTAAAGTTTATGACATTTGGTTGTGGAAGTGCAATTGCCACTAGTTCAATGGCAACCGAACTTATAAAAGGTCAACCCATTGATAAGGCTCTAGAATTAACTAATCAAGCCGTTGTAACCGCTTTAGATGGTTTACCTGCTCATAAATTGCATTGTTCAGTTTTGGCAGAAGAAGCAGTTAAAGCAGCAGTTAAAGATTATTACGATAAACACGGAATAAGTTACGACAAAGAAAAATTTTGTACAAATGAACATTGTTGCTGTAAAAAAGATTAGTATTAAAACAATATAACTTATTTAGTTACTAATTTTTAAATTATATTTTGTTG
>CAJJIV010000074.1 GCA_905187655.1 uncultured Eubacteriales bacterium
TTCCCATATTCACACATGTGTCAAACAGATCTTCCGGTATCAATGTTTTCTTCTTCGTTCTCTTCGGTTGCTGTTTGGGTAAAGTCAGAAATTTTTATGGTGTCTGGATTTGTCTTTGCATCTTTTTTAGCGGTTGATAGTTCGGTTGAAGAAGAAGTTTCAGTTGTAATGCTGTTTATAAACAATTTACCTTCACCATTAAGTTTAATGATTGGGCTAACTTTAATTGTGTCTTTACCAGTTTTTACATAAATTGTATATTCTGTGTAATCTTCGGTGTTTTTAAGGTCTAGGGTTGCAACTTCTCCGCCAAATTCTATGGTTGCGGTTGTGTTTTCTGCCAAATCTTTTGCCATTAATATAACTTTTATTTTATAGTATTTGTCAGAAGAAAGGGTATTGTTTATTATTGTAGATACTTCACTAGTTTGACCACTTGCGTTGTCTATAACTAATATATATGGGTTGCCATCTTCGCCATAGGCTTTTATTATGCGGTCGCCATAGTTATTAACTGGATTGTCTTTATCGGCTTGAGTAGTGTCTAAAATTAATACATTACCAGCATTTTCAGTTATCGAGTTGGTGTGTAACAATGCTTTATAAATGTTATCTCCTATCTTTTCACCAAGTTCGGTAAAGTTATTTGTGCTTAGGTCTACAATTGCAATATTATTGCGTTCGGTTGCAGATAGTGCTTGTTTGGTATTAAATATATCTTTTGCTGTTGTTGTTGTGTATTTGCAGTATTTAAACAAAACGGTAGAACCAATAGATAAGTCAGTTTTGTCACCTAAAGACAATTGCAAATAATAACTTGTTGCATCTGAACTGTCTGAAGTATGCACATAAATTTCGTACTTTTGCCAGCCGGTGTTTTGTTGAAGTTTAATTTCTCCAACTACTTTTTTGTCGGAATTAAGTAGTTCTATTTTTGCGTCGCCATTTAAATTATTTGTGTAGGCTTCTACTATGATTCTTTGGTAGGTATTTTTGCTAAGTGTAAATTTGCTAGATGTATAACTTATACCAAGGTTGTATGGTTCTTGGTTGGAAATTGCTAGGTAATTTTCAAGTTTGTTAGTGCTATTTATGGTTTCAATAGCATCTATATTTAATAATGTTTGATAGTCGTTGGTGTTGCTATTTATTATGCCATAATAGGCTTTTGGAGTATCCGCAAACAGAGTAAAGTTATTATACTTTTCACTTACATAATTTTTCATATCAGCGTTGTAACTGAAAACTACATCTTTTATTACAACAATTTTTTTGTCGGCAGTTAAAAATTCATTCTCTTTGCCTTCTTCGCTAGATTGGTTATAAGTGTCGCCATTATAACTAATTGTTGTTCCGGCAATTACAACTTCTTCTGGTTTAAGTAAGGTGGTATAGTGTTCATTGCTGTTGTTTTCGTAATATGCGTAAATATCAGCAGTAACATCGCTTTGAGTTTTTGTCCAACTTTTAACAGCTAGTGGGGTGGTGTAATCTAGGGTTGTTGTAGATGAATAGTAAAAATGTCCGTTAGTAATATTGTCGCTTTTTAAGGTTGAATTTAATGATAGTTTACGGTCTGAACTTGCAGAGTCATATTCAGTTGCTGTTGTATATTCGGTAGTTAATTGATCTAAGTAAACTTTTCCACTTGCACCAATTGAAATTGAAAGGTAGGCTTCGGTGCTGTAAATTGGGCAAGATTGAACATATAAGACAACTTGTTTCCAATAATTGTATTGGCTTTGGCTATTTGTATTTGTTACGCTTGTGTCGTATGGGGTTACTACATATGCATCGCTAAGTGACCTTTCTGCTTGGGCATCTCCTGAATTTATTGTTGCAAAGATATTTGCTGAAATTTTTACTTCGTTTTGTTCAATGGCATTATAGTCTGATCTTACGAAGAATGAAATGCGGTAATATCTAAATTGGTCTAGGGCAAATTTGTTAGTTTTAAGTGTTATTTCACTATCTGTTGTGTTGTTAACATATAGCACACCATTGTTGTTGTTAAAGGTGTTATAAATTGTTTTACTATCTTCTTTAATAACAGAAGTAATTTGGGTTTCGTAGTCAGGAGCATCAGAACTTGAACTTATTGTCCAGTTGTATTCTTCTGCGGTTTTACTTGTGTTATTAAAATCTGTAATTACTTTGTAATTTGTATACTTATTTATTTCATTTGGGAAGCTATCTTTAAGTATACCACGATTGTCTATGCATGTTGTGGTTGAGTCTTTTGTGGCATTTTCTACAAAGTCTGCATATTGAATTTGTTTAATGGTAACATTATCAAAGTAAACTTTACCTGAAGACTTATTATCTTCGTTTTGTCCTAGTCCTAATTCTACGTAAATATTATGAGAATCTGATTTGTAACCAGTGCTTATGTATGCGGTGTAGGTTACCCATTTGCCCGAGTCTCCTACGGCTTCTTGTGTTGCATAATAGGAAGTTGTGCCGTCGGTATAGATATATGTAGTTGTGTCACCTTCGGTTGTTTTTGTGTAAGTTCTTGGGCTTTCTGCAATAGTAATTTTGTCCATTACATCTGAAGTGCCATCATCGGTTGAGTTAAAATAGGTAATTGTGCTGTCGGCACTATTTGATACTTTGTATCGGTATATTTTGTTTGTGGTGCTCGCTTGTGCAATGTTTGAAAACAAAGTTTCTTCAATGTCGCCTGAAATTTTAATGCTTGCATTTGTATCGTCGCCCTCTACATAAACATCTACAGTTAATTTATAGAACGAGTAAGAAGACAAGGTTACCTTGCTGTCTGACTTTGCGTAGTAATATACTTTTCGGTCGGTAAAGTTAACGTCGGTTTCGGTTAGGCTAACAATTTTTCCTGCGTTAAGTAACAATGCAAGGCTTGTGCTGGTACTGTTAGAAAGTGTGTAATTGCTGTTAAGTGGGGCAATTAAGTTTTTGCTTAGCTCTTGTTTAATTTTGTTCTTTTGGTCTTCGGTTAACGTGCCAAGACTTTTTTCTAGCTCGGCAATTAGGCTATCTCCAATATAGCTATTTTTGTATGCATTTTCAAAGTTCGCAATATTGGTGTCTATTGCTCCGCCTGCTGTTGTGTAGCCACTATTTGATTCTTGGTCTGCTTTTATTATTATTGACCAATCAGTTAATTTTGTATTTTGGGTGCTTTCAGTTTTGCTAAATTCGCCATTGCTTGGGGAATAATCAGCACCTTTATATTCAGTTGTTGGCTCACTTGCTTTTGCTGAATAAAGTGTTTTAATGTTTGCAAGGGGTAATAGGGTAAAGCAAAAAATTGCGCCCAATATTCCTGCTAAAATTCTTTTTGTTGTTTGTTTCTTTTTCATTTCTGCCACCTATGTTTTATTTATCTTTATTATTTTAATACACCGACAATTTTTTTGCAATAAAAAATTCAAAAATTTTGTCTAATTGTGCCTTGTTTTAGTTATTATATATAAATTTAATTATATCTGTTTTTTTC
>CAJJIV010000075.1 GCA_905187655.1 uncultured Eubacteriales bacterium
ATAGCATTTTTAAACGACAAAGATGTTTTTATTGACTTTATTAATGGTGGTGCGGGAAAGTTTGTGCCTAGATTTAGTGGTGCAGATACTTTAACTGAACATCAAAAAAAGGTGCTTCAAACTGATAAGATTTACCCAGATGAAACACGCGCGTTAAGACCGTATTTGTTGTGTTATAATAAATTTCTTAATTGTTATTGTTTATATTACTTAACGGCCAATCAAAAACACGGTGTCCGATATACTGGTGGATTTTTAGAAGTTCCGCAAAAAGTTTACACTTCGGTCTTTCATTCTATTAAAGATGTAAAGAAAGACAAGTTTTATCATGATGAAAACAGTTACGGTGCGGTTGATACTGTTGTGGGTGTGCCTGTTCCTATTAGCCTTATTAGCTTTTCTGTGCTTTCTGCACCAACTACCTTGCCGGACCACAGCGTAAAATTATTTTTTGAAAATTTTAATAAACCACAAGATAAAAATTTCACCAAACGAATTTTAAGTGGAGAAAGTTCGGTTTGGCATTATCAGTATGAAAATGGTCAGCATATGGGCGACAAAATGATAAATCCATCTGTTGCTTACCTTGTTTTGGTACAAAATTATTTATATTCATTGGCCATGAAGAAGGATAGTGAGCATTCTGTAAAAACTCCAGAATTTTATCTGCAAACAGGTAAACTTCTTAAAAAAGTAAACGAAGAATTGATAAGGTTTTTTAGTGATTCTACTGATTTTAGGAAGCGTACAATTAATTCTGAAATTATTAAAGAAATTATTAGCTGGCTATCAAATAAAAATTTTAATATTAGTTGCTTGCCACTAGAAACTAAGTTGTTTATGTCTTCTACTAGCACTGATGCCAAAGAGCAGGCAAAAAGCCAAGACATAATTAAAACTGCGCTTAAAAGTTTAACCGAAAAAATTAATCTTGCCAAAACCAAGGCGGAGAAAATTCAGGAAAACCAAAGAGGAAGAACTAACGCAAAAAGAAAAAGTGAAAAACAAAAAGCCCAACAACTTGCAGAAATAACTAGGGGTCAAAAAATGACCGAACTAAAAGCAAAGAAAGTTATAAATAGAGCAATAATGCTATATAACGAGTTATACTATGATGCGACAAAATTGCCGGAGTCGGTTATTGGTGGTTATGCAGGCAGAGTGAAGGAGCATATTGGTTTTGTTAATGATTCTATAAAGTCTACAACTAATTTTCAGCAAGAACTTAAGAATGGCAAGTCGGCAGAAAGTCTTATGCAAGATTTGCAAACTGGGCAAGGAGATGTTTTTGTTGCCGAACTAAGAAATTCATTTGGCAGTAGTGTTCCGTTTAATGATGTGCTTGAACAAAGTGCTTTAAGGCTAAAAGAATTAGGCGACTTAGATGAAGTTCTAGATGAAAACGGAAAAAACACTATTGAATTGTTTAACATTATAAGCAAACTTAAGCAACTAAGTCCAGAAAATCTTGCTGAAAGGGTTTATAAGGAACTTGGCACAAAGCGAACCAAACTAACACCAAAGTCGGTTTCTGAAATTCGCCTTGACCACACAAATACAGCGCGTAAATCGTTAGACAATTTGTTGGAGCAAAAAACAATTGTAGATACTTTTAATAGCGCGATTGTAAAAGAAGATTTTTATTATTCACTTAAAAAACTTATACAAATTTATACAAATCCTAATCCTGAAGCTTTGGCAGATACTGACGGTGCGCAAAATATTTTTGATGCACGAGATAGTGTGATTAATTTATTTAATGAGTATTATGCTGATTTTTATACAGCTGAACCATATAAAACGTATGAACCATCAGCGATGATTAAACAAAAAGCAGTAAATAAGGCTTTAGAAAAGGCAAGGTCTGGAATTGAAAGTGGAAAACCATATGAAGAAATTTTAAATGATGTAAAAAATTTTTTATATGATGATGCTGTTAAGATGCGTGCCGAAATTGATGCAATTGATCAAAATGGTGGACACATTGACAAAATTGAAGAACTAGATAAAAAGTGCTTAGACTATTGCCGAAGGTTTGATGCCTTTATGGTTGCAATTGATGTTATGAAACAAGAAATGGGTGATGATGGCGATGAAGTTCCAGGACATACCCTTATTAAACATTACTTGGCAAAGCCTCTTGAAGAAAAATTTCCACATATGCAACGTGTTCATGAGTTAGACAAAGATGCTATGGTTGATGCAGTGGCTTGGGTTTCGGATATTTTAAGTGGACTTTCTGATAGAATGTTGCCTTTTGATGAAGTGTGTTATGACTATACAGATGACAATTTAAATAAATGTATGGTGTCTTCTGAGTGCAACGAGTTGCTATATGCTTTAAATGCAATGAGCAATGAATTTTTGTCTCCAAAGCAGTTTATAGAAGATGGAATAGATATTGTGCACGAAAAGTGCAAGAAAGTTAAAGCACCAATTAAAGACTTGTTAGATGAAACTGATAAATATTTAAGTCAGGCTGATGGAATTTATAAGAAAATTAATGCAATTAAAAATAGGTACGAAGTTGCGCGCAAAGTTAAAGAAAAGATAAACACTTTATATGCTCTATATGATAAGATTTTTGTAGACCCCAATGGTGCTAAAAAGACAAAGTTTGTAATAGACCTAGCAAAAGGTCCACTTTCAGAGATTAGTTTAGAAGATTCTTTTGGCAAACTTAACCCAAGTAAAGATTGGTTTTTAATTGCAAATTCAAACATAAAAAGCTACATTAATGGCATTTTTATTCCTTATTACATTGATTGGTTTTCAAGTTTTATGTTGCAAGATACCGAAGAAATCCGAAAGTCTTCTCAGGGCGGAACTCGCTATTTTGTTAACTCTAAACATGGTTCGGGTGAAGTTGGTGAGCAGATTGACCTTAGTGTTTACCTAGATCAGTTTATAACATACTTAAAATATATAGACAATATTTCTGAAATGATTGATGGAGCTAAAAATAATAATATTGTGCAATATAATAAACTTAGAACTATGTTAGAGGCGTCTATTAAATCAACTAAAACGTCGGGTTCAGATAGTGCAAGTGTTGATGCCAAGAAGACACTAGATACCATATTGTTTGCAAGTGGGGATATGAAGACAATTGACCGAGATAGGTGCTGTGGAAAACTAATTTTAGCTCTTGCAAGAGAATATGGCGGAGATGGTTTAATGGGCTTTCAAGCAGGTGTGTTGCACCTTATTGATATCTGTAAGACATTTAATGAAGGTGGAAATTTGCCAAACACCAGAAGAGAGCTGGGTGCGGGTTTATACAGTAATAAGTATGGCAAAGTTTTAACTAGTAGCCAAACACCAAATTCAGGAAGCGACAGCTTTAATGTGCAATAATTTTGTTTTTTGATGGCTTTAATTTATCTATAAACAAATTAAGCAA
>CAJJIV010000076.1 GCA_905187655.1 uncultured Eubacteriales bacterium
ATGATCCCTGATTTTCATGTAAATTGTATTTTGTTTTACAATATTTTTATGATACAAATATTACTAGAAAGCAATTAAATAAGGAGAGTGTTATGCAAAATAAAATAACTAGCAACGGGGATTTGTTAGATGAAAATGGGCATCTAGTTGAATGTGGGTTTGCAAATAGTTTAATTAAAAGGTATGACCGAAAAGCAATTAAGGCAAATAAATTGAGAATAAAAGAATGGGACTATTACTTAATTTACAATGATGATTTTGGTGTTGCACTAACCATTGATGACAATAGCTATATGGGCTTAAATTCAATAACTATCTTAGATTTTAAAAATCATACCGAAATCACAAAATCGCCAATGAAATTTATGACAAAAGGCAAAACTAACTTCCCTTCTACTAGCGAAATTGGGAATGTCGCTTCTTTCGGTAAAAATTATTCTTTTGAATTTAACAATGATGGTAAAGAGCGGACTATTAAAGTTTGGTTAAAAAATTTTGAAAAAAATAACGACATATCAGTTTTGTTTACCTTAACAAGCCCACCCCAAGATAGTATGGTAATTATTACTCCATTTAAAGAAGACCCAAAGGCTTTTTATTACAATCAAAAAATTGTGGGGCTTAGGGCTAATGGTATTGTTAAATTTGGCGAAACTGAAATATTATTTTCATCAGATAATACAAGAGCAATATTAGATTGGGGCAGAGGTGTTTGGACATACAAAAATACTTGGTATTGGGGTGCAGGTTGCGGACAAATAAATGGGCATGAAGTTGGTTTTAATATTGGCTATGGTTTTGGAGATAATAGTTCGGCAAGTGAAAATATGTTGTTTTATGATGGCAAAGCCCATAAGCTTGAAGATGTTACTTTTAATATTCCTAAAAATAAAAATGGGAAAGAAAAATTTTTATCGCCTTGGACATTTACTTCTAGTGATAAAAGATTTGAAATGGACTTTACACCAATAATAGATCGTCATTCCAACTCTAACATATTAGTAATTTCAAGCAATCAGCATCAAGTATTTGGATATTTTAACGGAACAATGATATTAGATGATGGAACTAAAGTAGTGCTTAAAAACTTTTTAGGTTTTGCCGAAAAGGTTGTTAATAAGTGGTAATGAGCTCTTATCATTACCAGTTAAAGCCTTTTTATATAAAGTTAACAGTGTAAATGTTCAGTATGCTAAAACACTTAAAACTTTAAAATTAAATTACTATCATTTTCAAATATATAAATAGAAAATCAACGACTAAAGAGTCGTTGGTTTTTTGTGCAAAGTTTGGTGCATCCAGCAGGACTTGAACCCGCAACCTTTCGGTTCGAAGCCGAACGCTCTATCCAGTTGCGCTATGGATGCAAAAGTAAAATATTGGTATTTAATTAACATTTGTAGAAATTATTTTTTATGCATTGCCACATGAAGATACATAATTTAGGAAATATGCTACAAGAAAAGTATATCAAAATAAACTTCAATTGTAAAGTTCTTTAATAAAATAAAATTATCTAGTGCATTTTAATTGCAAATTATTTTTTGTTTGTTTATAATTAAAGATGTATATCTATGTAATAAATTAGGAGGAATATAATGGGCAAAGTAATTGCTTTTGCAAATCAAAAAGGCGGTGTTGGAAAAACTACAACATGTATAAATGTTTCGGCGGCAATGGCAAACCTTGGGCAAAAAGTGTTATTAATTGATATTGATCCACAGGGCAATGCTTCTAGTGGCGTTGGGATTAAAAAGACTACTTCTATGAAGTCTATTTATAATTTAATTGTTGGTGATGCAACATTTGAAGAAGTTGTTCAACATACCCCAATAAGTGGTTTTGATATTCTTCCTGCTAACATTGATCTTGCTGGTGTTGAAGTTGAAATGGTTTATATGGATAATCGCGAACAAATTCTTAAAAATATTATTAATTCCGTTAAAAATAGTTATGATTTCATAACAATCGACTGTCCCCCATCGCTTGGCCTTTTAACTATCAATGCCTTAACTGGCTCTGATTCTGTACTCATTCCAATTCAATGTGAGTTTTTTGCCCTAGAAGGATTAAGCCAATTAATGAACACAATAAGGTTGGTAAAAAAGAAGCTAAACCCATCTATTGGCATTGAGGGTGTGCTTTTAACAATGCGCGATAGCCGTTCAAGCCTGGGTCAACAGGTCGCAGCCGAAATTACAAAGCACTTTACTTCTAGTGTGTATAAAACTAGCATTCCAAGAAACGTAAGGCTTGCCGAGGCGCCAAGTCACGGTATGCCAGTGTTTATGTATGACAAAAATTGCGTTGGTGCAAAATCATACATTGCACTTGCAGAAGAGATATTAACTAATAACAACGTTAAGTATACAAAACAAGTAATTGAACCAAAGAGGAGGACAAACAATGGCAAATAAAGGTTTAGGAAGGGGGCTTGATTCCCTTTTCTCTGCATTCGACGAACCAGAAGAAGAAATTTTGCACCCTACCCCAACTGCGAGTAATGAGGAGCATTCTGATGACATTGTTCCACGTGAAATTCCTATTGCGCTTATAGATCGTAATACTTCTCAGCCACGTAGAGTGTTTGATGAAGGAGCACTTGCTGAGTTGGCCCAGTCAATTAAAACCCATGGAGTTATTCAACCAATTATTTTGGTAAAAAAGAATGACAGGTATATGATCGTTTCAGGTGAAAGGCGCTGGAGAGCATCAAAAATTGCTGGTCTTAAAACTATACCTGCAATTGTACGTAGGTACACCGAAGCAGAAATTGCCGAAATTGCATTAATTGAAAACCTTCAAAGAGAAGACCTTAATCCTATTGAATCTGCGCTGGCTATAAAAGAGTTGATTGACAAATTCAACCTAACACAAGAGCAAATTTCGGAAAAAATCGGCAAAAGTCGTTCTGCAGTTGCTAATACCTTAAGATTACTTGCTCTTGCGCCAGATGTTATTAAGTTAATTCAATCTGGGGAACTTAGTGCTGGACATGGCAAGGTTTTAGTTTCAATTTCTGATCCTGATGAGCAAATAAGAGTTGCCAAAATGGTAGCCGAAAGTAAATCTAGTGTCCGAGAGCTTGAAAAATATATTCAAAACCTTAATGAAACAAAAGTTAAACACCGTAGAGCAAATTATGTTCAAAGTTTAGAGCTTCAAGACTTTTCAAGAAGAATTCAGGACAAATTTGCAACAAAAACAACTATTCAAGGCTCTGATCATCGTGGTAAAATCATTATTGAATACTTTAGTAAAGATGATCTAGATAGAATATTTAATATAATTAATAGATAATGCGAACAAAAAAGCCCCAAGAACAGTCTTGGGGCTTTTTATTGTTTCACGTGAAACATTTTCGCACTAGTTGCATTATTTAGAATTGATTTAAATA
>CAJJIV010000077.1 GCA_905187655.1 uncultured Eubacteriales bacterium
AATTAAAGAAACAATAAGGGGGGTAAATATTGTAGATAAAACACCACCAGAACTTGATTTAATTGGGAATTTAGAAATTAATAACTGTTCTAAGTCTTATCAAGAAGAAGGATATGCAGCTTTTGATAATTATGATGGAGATTTAACACAAAAAGTAGAAAAAGAAATTAAAGATGGTAAAATAATTTATAGAGTAAAAGATTCTAGTAATAATATTACAACAAAAGAAAGAACATTTTCTAATATTGATAAAGAAGGTCCTGTTATTAAGCTTAAGGGTTCATCGGTTAATTTAAAAATAAATAATAAGTACGTTGAACAAGGATATACAGTTACAGATAATTGTGATGATGATTTAACTTCAAAAGTTGAAATAACTAATAATATAAATATTAATAAAGAGGGAACTTATGAAGTTATATACAAAGTAAAAGATAAAAGTGGTAATGAATCTAAAGAAGTAAGAAAAGTAACTGTTTATACTCCTAAAAAGTGTTTTTTTAGTGTTTCCAACGGGAAACCAGGAGTTATTTATTTAACTTTTGATGATGGTCCTAGTACAAAAAATACGGCAAGGCTTTTAGATATTTTAAAAGAAGAAAATGTAAAAGCAACTTTCTTTTTAATCGATAAAACAAATACTGATTATTTAATTAAAAGAATGTATGATGAGGGACACACAATTGGACTTCATACGGCAAGCCATAATTATAAATATATATATTCTTCAACGACTAATTTTATTAAAGATATAGAAAAAATACAAGAAAAAGTAGCAAGAATAACAGGAGAAAAGTCTTCAATTATAAGATTTCCAGGAGGAAGTAGTAATACTGTAAGTAGTTTTAATCCTGGTATTATGTGTACTCTTTCTAATATGGTTATTGAAAAAGGATATCATTACTTTGATTGGAATGTATCATCAGGGGATGCAGGAAGTAAAAGAAGTAAAAAAAATACTTATAGAAATGTTACAAATAATTTATCAAAAAATCGTGCTAATGTTGTTTTAATGCATGATATATATGATAGTACAGTAGATGCTGTTAAAGATATAATAAAATATGGAAAAGATAATGGATATACTTTTGAAAAAATAACTATGGATACAGAAATGTATACGCATTATGTGAATAATTGATGAATTATACTTGAAAAAAGACAATTTATTGTGATATAATCAATTTGTTATAAATTTTATAACAAATTGTTAATGGGGTGTTAGCTCAGTTGGTAGAGCAACTGACTCTTAATCAGTGGGTCTAGGGTTCGAATCCCTAACGCCCCACCATTTTTATTGTTTTAAAAAATACTTGCAAATATATTTCTTGTATGGTATAATTAAATAATAAAAAAAAGGGTCAACACTTATGAAAAATTGTCAAACAAAAACAAAAAAATGTGCCACCATATTTTCAATTTTGATTGCAACAATTTGTATACTTACTTGCATTTGTATGGTGATGCCACCAATAAAGCAACATAAAACTGCCAGTGCAGAAGAAATATTTTATCTTCGCTCCCCAACTTTAGTTTTGGCAAATTCAACCGATATTTTCTGCTACGATAGTTATACAAAATCAATTATAAATTATAGTGCCACTCTTAACTCAAATGGCAAAGCAGACTTAAAAGAAACTTACCCATTAAACAAACTTGTAACTGAAATGTGCCTAACCACATCAAAACTTTATTATCTGTCAGATGGCACTTTGTATTACCGCCAATTAACCGATTTATCAACTGAAAAGCAAATGCAATGTAACGCCAAAATTTTAGATTTTGCCCTAATTGGCGAAACCTATTTATACTTGGTTTGTGAAGATGTGGACCCATCTCAAACCTACTTAATATACCATACCATAACCAGCGAAGATAAAATTAATGCAGGTTCAAGGCTTAACACCGACAACACTTTGCAAGGCTGTTACCTTCAACAAATTGAAGCCTATGGCGAAAAAATTTATGCCGTTGTAAACAACTCAAAAATATATGAAATAAGCCAACCAGATGCATCAATGACCTACACCGCCACCGAAACATTTAATGCAAAAGACACTTCAGACTCAGATGACCCATCTGAAATTGTATATTTGTCTAAAAGTTCATCTGGTATACAAGTTTTATATACCACACCAAGTAACAATATAATAGTAACCAAAATGACCGATTCAACCGGGTCAACCGTAAAGACAATTGCAAACTACCCACTTACTTCATTTTATTCTGTCACACCAACTAAAACTTATTATTGTGACACCATTAATCAATCGGTATGGCTTAAAGACGGTTCAAAACAAATGCAAGAAATAATTTCAAACACTTCACCAACCCCAACTATGGCAGGAATTTCCTCACACATATATATTACTCTTTCAGCCAACGCCAATATATATGCCGAACCATTTAGCGTAACCCCAATAAAGCAACTTTCAAATGGTTCACATCTAACTATACTAACAGAAAATGACAGCTCTTTTAGCGACTACTATTATTGTATTTACACAGCAAACGGCCAAAACTACTATGCTTACCTTCCAAAATCTGCTCAATTTACAACACAAAATAAAACTACGGCGAACATAAACGCAAAAGCAATTGGTTCTGCAAATAAAAACATTTACAGTTTACCAAGTACCAAAAAAGACGATAATAACACCATAATTTCAACCATAGACGCAGAAGCGATCGTAACCCAAATAATGGTTCAAACGGTATTAAACGACAACGAAGAAAGTTTTTACCTTGTTAAAACACAAGATGGCAAAATTGGTTACATTACAACAAATCAAGTAAGTACAAATTACGCTAGCACAAAACAAGAAAAAATTAAGTGCGATGCAAAAACACGCCGACAAACAACAATTTACATAACCGACATTTCAACCGCCGACTACACCGAAGCCGAATTAAAAGAACTAGAACTAATAGAACTAAATAAAAACACCCGAGTTAAATTAAACGAAACATTAAATAGCACAAAAAAATACACAAAAATAACCTACCAAAATGACAAGAATGAAACTTTTACAGGCTACGTGTTAACAGCAGACATAGACCCAGACGGCTTAACAGTTATGCAAATATTAGGTTTAACACTGGTTCTTATAAATATTGTAATACTAATTGTAATTTTAATTATAAGAAAAAAGATAAACGACACCAAAACCACAACCCTAATGCGTTAACCTTTGTAAGCAACACACTTTTTCATTGTTCTAAAAATAATCACAAACTAAAAAAAGAACTTTATTGCATCAAATAAAGTTCTTTTTT
>CAJJIV010000078.1 GCA_905187655.1 uncultured Eubacteriales bacterium
GACAATTATACATTAAGTAATTACACGTAAAAAATAATTTACAAAGTAAAATTTATATGTTATATTATTTGTAATTAAAATCAAGGAGAAAATTATGTTTAGAATGTTACCCTATCTTGGTGCATTAACCACTGGTACAATTGTTTTAATAAGTGTTATAGGTGCAATATTTGTTGCGACTTTTGCCACCAGCTCTGTTCGATACTTTAAACGCAAAAAGCAACGCACCGAAGAAGAAAGCCGAGAAGTAGAGGATGTAGAAATTAAAAAAGGCGTGCGCTATACCGATGATATGACCGTTGTAGACAAGCTTGGTGACATGAATATTTCTTTTGGCAAAGGCGACCTTTTGCTAAAACAAAATGTTACTTATACAGCTAGCAAAAAAAGTGAATTTAAGCCTGGCAAATACACAATCCTTTCAAGCAAAGAAGGTGAAGAAACGTTTAATGTTCGGCTTGGCACTTACGTAAAAGAATATAAACACAACCAAAACGTTGTAATTGCCGAAGGTGAAGAAATTACACCAGTTAGCACCGATATAATTTTAAGATAAAATAAACATTTAGGAGAAATAAAATGGGACTATTTTCTAATATGACATTAAAAATTGTCGAATGGCAAGACAATACCAAAAATACAATGGTGTACAAATTTCCTATGGACGGCAGAAAAATATTTTTCGGCTCTAAACTAACAGTACGAGAAAGCCAAACAGCAGTATTTTTAAATAAAGGAGAAATTGCCGATGTATTTGGACCTGGCATGTATACCTTAAAATCAAGTAACCTTCCTATTCTTTCAAGTTTGCTTGGGTTGCCATATGGCTTTAAATCACCATTTTTTGCCGATGTATTTTTTGTTAATACAAAACAATTTACCAACCAAAAATGGGGCACAACGAACCCAATAACAATGCGAGATAAAGATTTTGGAACAATCCGCATTCGTGCATATGGTTCATATGCATTTAAAGTTACCGATGCTGGTTTGTTCTTAAAAGAACTTTTTGGTACAAACTCTTCATTTACAACCGAAGATATTACCAACTATTTAAGAAGTATGTTAGTATCTGCAATAAGCGATACCATTGCAGAAAGTAAAATTAGTGCTCTTGACCTTGCTAGTAACCTTATGGAATTTAACAAAACGGTTAAATCTGCTGTTAAAGAACATCTATCTTCCCTAGGTTTAACAGTAACCAACTGCATTATTGAAAACATTAGTTTTCCTGAATCGGTTGAAAAGGCCATTGATACTCGCTCTTCACTTGGCGTTCTTAGCGATAAAATGGACACTTATGTTAAATATCAAAGTGCAGAAGCAATTCGTGATGCCGCCAAAAATCCAGGTGTTGCAGGTATGGGTACACAAATTGGAACCGGTGTAGCCCTTGGGGAAATGTTAAAACAATCTCTAACAACCCCTACCCCTAAAACCGAAGATTCATCTTCTCAATCTAGCGGAAAAATTTGCCCTAAATGTGGGTCAAATAACAAAACCACTGCAAAATTTTGTTTTGAATGCGGTGAAAAATTAGCAACTAAACAAGGTTCTTTCTGCCCAGAATGTGGAGCGAAGGTTCCAACATCTGCAAAATTCTGCCCAGAATGCGGAACTAAAATTAAATAACAATAAATAAAATTTGAAGGGGCTAAACGCATGCCCCTTATTTATTTTGGAGTATATATGTCTGTAAAAAAACAAATTAATAAATGTGAAAATTGCGGTAGCGGAATATTATTTGATGTAGATAGCCAATCATTAAAGTGTTCACACTGCGGAAGCCTTTTTCCAATCCCAGCACCAAGAAAAGAAAACGCTAAATATAAATACACCAACGAGAGCGTTCCTCTAAGTGCCAAAGAAGACTTTTCTCAATTTAAATGTAATAATTGCAACAGTTTATGTGTATCCGGTTTTATGGATGAATCACAATTAAGATGCCCATCTTGTGGATCTAGCAACTTAAGCAAAACGGTAAGTGTGAATTATGAGCCAGACGGAATTTTTCCATTTAAAGTAAAAAAAGAAACTGCCCTACAAAATTTTAAAGGGTGGTTAAAAAAACGAAAAATGGCACCATTTAACTTGCGTAAAATTGCGACTTTAGATAAAATTGTCGGCACCTATTGCCCTTGTTGGAATTTAGATTTTAAAGATACTTTTAGTTATAGTTGTACCGGCGTTAAAGAAACAAAGCACAAAAATGGACAAACATCAACTAGTAAAACTAGACTTTCAGATACAATTACTAGGTCACACTATGACTATCTACAAAGTGCAAATTCAACCATATCAGCTTATGACATACGAAATACGGGAAGTGTAAATTTTGAAGAACTTAAAGCCTACTCTCCATCTTACATGTATGGCTTTACTGGCTTAATCTCAGACCAAACAATACATCGTGCAATAAATATAACTAAAGATGAAATTTCATCACAGAATGAAAAAGAAATTAAAAACCAACTAAATTTAAAATATGACAGACTAGAAAACTTTAGAAGTTCAACATCGTTATTTGATACCTATTATAACAATATCTACCTGCCTATCTGGCTTATAAATTACAAATATAAAAAGAAGTTTTATCGCTGTTACATAAACGGTGTTAACGGACAAGCAAGCGGAAACGCACCAGTTTCAGGCTTTAAAATATTCTTAATTATTTTGCTTGTACTTGGATTTATTGGATTAATAATTTGGCTTTCAAAATTTAATTAATAAAATTTAAAAATATAGTTGACAAAGTTAGCTAAATATAGTATCATAAACGAGTCTTTTGAATGAAAGACTTGTTGAATGGGAGTTTAGCTCAGCTGGGAGAGCATCTGCCTTACAAGCAGGGGGTCACAGGTTCG
>CAJJIV010000079.1 GCA_905187655.1 uncultured Eubacteriales bacterium
GATAGCAGGAAAGTATGAAAGACATAGACAAAAGTAAAATAAGAAATTTTAGCATAATTGCACATATTGACCATGGTAAAAGCACCCTTGCAGATAGGCTTATGGAAATAACTGGTACGGTGTCTAAAAGAGATAGTAAAGACCAACTTTTAGATAGTATGGACCTTGAACGAGAAAGGGGAATAACAATAAAGCTTACTCCTGTTACCATGAAATACAATTATAACGGCGAAGAATATACATTAAATTTAATTGATACCCCAGGGCACGTAGATTTTACCTATGAAGTGTCTAGGTCTCTTTATGCGTGTGAAGGGGCGGTATTAATAGTAGATGCAAGTCAGGGTGTAGAGGCTCAAACAATAGCAAATGTATATTTGGCGCTTGAAAACAACTTAGAGATATTGCCTGTGTTAAATAAAATTGATCTTCCAAGTAGCAGGCCAGAAGAAGTTAAAAAGGAAATTGAAGAGATTATTGGTCTTGATGCATCTAATTGTCCTATGGTTTCTGCTAAAGAAGGCACTAATTGTGAAGAGGTTTTAATAGACATAATTAAAAATGTACCACCACCACAAGGTGATGAGAACAAACCCCTTAAAGCACTTGTATTTGATTGTTATTATGACAATTTTAAAGGTGCTGTTTGTTTGGTAAGAATTATTGATGGCAAAGTTAAAAAAGGTGATAAGATATTGTTTATGCAATCAGGCAAGACATATGATGTTACCGAAGTTGGTATTTTTGTGCCATCTCCAGAGGAAACTGCCGATTTAACTGCTGGTTGTGTTGGTTATATTACTGCAAGTATAAAAACGGTGTCGGATATTAGGGTTGGTGACACAATTACTCTTGTAGGCAATTCATGCCAGTCAGCTTTGCCCGGATATAAAGAAGTTCAGCCAATGGTATATAGTGGAATTTTCCCACTAGATGGAAGTAAATATCTAGACCTTAAAGATGCTCTAGAAAAATTAAAATTAAATGATGCATCGTTAGTTTATCAAAAGGAAAGCAGTAATGCGTTGGGCCTTGGTTTCCGTTGTGGATTTTTGGGTCTATTGCATATGGACATAATTACCGAAAGACTAGACCGAGAGTTTAATATAGAAATTATTACTACTGCTCCAAGCGTGTCGTATAAGGTATTTAAAACCAATGGTGATGTCCTTGAAATTAAAACACCTTGTAATCTTCCACCAACACAAGAAATTGCAAAAATTGAAGAGCCAATTGTTAAGGCAGAAATTTTCACTCCACCAGAATATGTGGGTGAAATTATGGAATTAAATAAAACCAAACGCGGTGAATATTTAGATTTAAGGTACATAGACAAAAGCCGAGTTTGCCTTACTTACAATTTGCCACTTAACGAAATTGTATATGATTATTTTGATAATCTTAAAAGTCTTTCTCATGGATATGCTAGTTTTGATTACACAATTAGTGGCTATGTTCCAAGTGACCTTGTTAAATTAGACATTCTTTTAAATGGAGACATTTGTGATGCACTTTCAATTATTGTTCATCGCAAACAAGCGGAAAAACGAGGCCGAGCAATTTGTGAAAAGCTTAAAGAAACAATAAGCCGACAACTTTTTGAAATTCCTATTCAAGCGTGCATTGGCGGAAAGATTATTGCAAGAGAAACAGTTAAGGCACTTAGAAAAGACGTAACCGCAAAATGTTATGGCGGAGATATTTCAAGAAAGCGTAAGCTTTTGGAGAAACAGAAGGAAGGCAAAAAGCGTATGCGTAAACTGGGAACAGTGGAACTTCCTGCTGAGGCATTTATTTCAATCCTTAAAAACTAATTATAATTAAGTTGTTAGCAAATTATTTATTAATAATGGTTAGTTTGAAATTTAATAATTAAAATTAATAAAAAGCCCATACCAAATAATTGGTTGGGCTTTATTATATTGCTTAGTATTAAATATTGTTTTCCACTTCAGATGTACTATTGTTTTTTTGGTTGATGTATTTTGCATATAACAAATCTAAATGTTGTTGAACAGAAGTAGGAAGATCTAAATAAATTTTTTTGTTGTCAGTAGGATCTAAAAAAGGGACCTTTAATATTGTGTAGTACTGCATTTTTTTATTTAATTCCGCTGTAGTTAAAACTTTTGGGGTCTGAATGGTCTTAACTGAACCAAAGGTTTGCACAACCTTTTGAAGTGTTTTGCAAGAGGTAATATTATCAGAATTTTTTGCATCAGAAATAAGGTCAAATAAAATCTTGGCATATTTTGCACTTATTTTTCCACGGCAAGCCGATTCTACGGTTATAACTTTGTCGTTACATAATTTATCATAGTCTTCATTAATTTCATTTTCAAGTCTATTTAATATTGTATTAATGTTAAAATATGTAATGTATTTTTTAAATTTGTCACTCATTGCCAAACCATCCTTCCACTTTTTTATTAATATAACACAACTGTCTATATTTTTCAATGACAATAAAATATTTTTAACACTTTTTTTATTTCAAAAATAACATTACTGCGTTTCTTAAATTTATTAAGGATATATATAAGCACAATTAAAATTATTTGTAGCTCAAAATCAAATATAATTTTAAATAA
>CAJJIV010000080.1 GCA_905187655.1 uncultured Eubacteriales bacterium
ATATAATATAAGTAATTAATTATTAAGTTGGGCATAATTTTAGTAAACTTATTATTGGGGTAAATATGGTAAAAAAGGAAGTTGCAATTTTAGATTTAGGTTCTTCAAAAGTAACTGTATTAATCGCAGAAAGAGGTGTTAATGGCACTTTTAATATAAAAGGCACCGGAGAAGTAGAATATGCAGGCTATTATGAAGGTGAATTTTTGGAGCCAGATAAAGTTAAATTGGCTGGTGGTCTTGCAATAAACAATGCAGAAACAACTGCAAGAACAAGGGTAACAAAACTTTATGTTGGGGTTCCGGGTGAATTTACAACTGTTGTTTGCCGTGAAGCCGTAGTAAATTTTACTAAACGAAAAAAAATAACAGAAGATGATATTAATCAACTTTTTTATGTTGGAAACATTTATAAAAATCATCCAACTCATACAGTAATTAATAATACACCAATTTATTTTACACTAGATGACAGCCGAAGAATAATTGAACCAAGGGGGTTATATTCAACAAGGCTTGGCGGTTATGTTTCTTATACATTAGCAGAAACAAATTTTCTAGACTTTATAGAAGATGTTTTAAACGATTTAGGGATAAGGGAATCTCAATACATTTCTGCAACACTTGCAGAAAGTCTGTTTTTGTTTGAACCTGAAATTAGGGATAGATATGCTTTGCTTGTAGATTGTGGACATATTTCTACTAGTGTAATGTTAATTAGGGGAGATGGATTGTTGTTCCAAAATTCTTTTTCAATGGGTGGAGGACACATAACTGGCGATCTTTCTCAGTGTTTAAAAATCACCTTTTATCAGGCTGAGAGTTTAAAACGAAAAATCGTATTGTCCTTACTTGCAGATGATTCTGATTATTATGAAATTGCCGGCAAAGATTACATGATACCATTTTCTGCAAAAACTGCTAATGAGATAGTAAGTGAGAGAATAGATTTGATTGCCTCATTTATTCTTAAATGCTTTTCTCGATGTGAGTATGATTTTCCGGAATACATACCAGTTTATTTAACAGGTGGTGGGTTAACTTATATAAAAGGTGCAAGAGATTATCTATCTAAGAAATTAGGAAGAAAGGTAGAAATAATTGCACCACCAATACCACAGCTAAATCGACCACATTTTTCTACATCACTTGGAGTTTTAGATATAGCACTAGATCTTGAAAATGGTTTAGCAAACACTTTTCTTAGTAATTAAAGGAGAATAATAATGGAATACAACAATATGCCGATTTGTCAAATTAAAGTTTTTGGTGTTGGAGGCGGAGGCAATAATGCCGTTAACCGAATGATAGCAGCAAATATTAGAAGTGCTAAGTTTTATGCTGTTAACACCGATAAGCAAGCTCTTATGATGAGCAAAGCCAAAGATACAATTCAAATTGGAGAAAAATTAACTCGTGGTCTTGGAGCTGGCGCTGACCCAGAAATTGGCAGAAAGGCTGCAGAAGAAAGCAAAACAGAAATTGCTGAAAAACTTAAGGGTGCAGACCTAGTATTTATTACTGCTGGTATGGGCGGTGGCACGGGAACTGGTGCTGCTCCGGTTATTGCAAGCATTGCAAAAGAAATGGGAATTTTAACCATTGCTGTTGTAACAAAACCTTTTGGATTTGAAGGCAAGCATCGTATGGAAAATGCTGAGGCGGGAATTTCAAACTTGGCAAAATGTGTTGATACATTAGTGGTTATTCCAAACGATAAACTTTTAAAAGTTGTACCAAAAGGCACTCCGCTTGTAGAAGCATTTAAGTATGCAGATGATGTTTTAAGACAAGGTATTCAGGGTATTAGCGACCTTATTGCTACATCATCGTTAATAAACCTAGATTTTGCTGATGTAAGAACGGTTATGAAAAATAGGGGCCTTGCTCATATGGGTATAGGTGAAGGCACTGGTGAGAATCGAAATATTGAAGCGGTAAGAATGGCAGTTGCTAGCCCATTGCTTGAAACAACCATTGAAGGTGCACAAGCGGTAATTATTAATATCACTGGGGGCTTTGATCTAACACTAGATGAAGTTAATGCAGCAGTAGAATTGGTTAAACAGGCGGTAGATGAATCGGCTAACACAATTTTTGGTGCAACCATTGATGAAAGATACAATGATCGATTAATGGTTACTATTATTGCAACTGGCTTCAAAAACAGTGATTTTGACAATGTTATTAAAAAGCAACCAAGTGATATTGAATATAACAACTCTTTGCAAGAACAGTTTAAACCATTAGATCGACAAAAATTTAACGAATTTTTGTCTGCAAGCAAACAGCAAGAAGAAATACAAGAGCAGAAGAATTCTAATCTAAACCTTTTTGGGGCTAATACTAATAATTTTACCGAACAACCAAATGGTCAAAACAAAGAAACTCTTCAACCAATGTTTGAATCAGAAAAGACTGACACACAAGAAAGAGACTATAATGGTTTACAACCTTCACGAATTTCGGTAGAAGATAATGACATTCCACCATTTTTACGAAGGTTAAAAAAATAATACAAAAAAATTAAATTTAAAACAATTAAGTATACAACCAACAAGCTTTTGTAGT
>CAJJIV010000081.1 GCA_905187655.1 uncultured Eubacteriales bacterium
ATTATATATCTTAATAAAAATACTCTTGCAAAACCAATAAAAAAGTTGTAATATATATCTATTAAAATGTTTAAGGAGAAAAATAATGCTTTGGATAGATGAAGCCGTACAAAAACTAATTAATGACCACCCAAACAAAGAAGAATTTGTTTGTGCCGCAGGAATAAGCCCATCTGGACCCATTCATATTGGTAATTTTAGAGAATTTTTAACATCTTATTTTGTTCATACCGGACTTAAAATGGCAGGTAAAAAATCACGATTTATTATGTCGTTTGATGACTTTGACCGACTAAGAAAAGTTCCGCTTGCCGTAAAAGAAGTCGTTGGTGATAAATTTGATAAATATATTGGAACTCCATATGCCGACATTCCAGACCCATATGGTTGCCACAAATCTTACGCTGAACATTTTGAAGAACAATTTGTTAACGCTGTAAAACAATTTAATATAGATTGTGAATTTATTACTCAAGCCAAAGAATATCGTAGTGGCAGATATGATGACCAAATAATAAAATCACTTAAAAATCGTAAAGTTATTTATGATATTTTATATGAATACAAAAGTCAAGAAGCAACCGAAGAAGGCAGAGAGAGTTATGTTCCAATAAGCGTTTACTGTGAAAAATGCGGAAAAGATAGCACCACAGTCACAAAAGTAAGCGATGACTGCACTGAAATCACTTACACTTGCAAATGCGGACATACTGACACCGTAAAAATAAAGAACTATCATAATATTAAACTTGTCTGGAAGGTAGACTGGCCAATGCGATGGACAGAAGAACAAGTTACCTTTGAACCAGGTGGAAAAGACCACGGAACGGAAGGAAGTTCTTACACCGTAGGCAAAATAATTGTAGACAAAGTATTTGGCTACACAGCACCAGACTTTGTTATGTACGAGTTTATCGGCATAAAGGGCGGTGGTGGCAAAATGAGCAGTTCATCGGGTGTTAGTTTTACACCAGAAGAACTATTAAAAGTTTGCCCACCAGAAATGATTTTGTGGCTATATTCAAAAGTCCCAGCACGGCAAAGTTGGAATTTTTGTTTTGATGATGAAATTTTGCGTCAATACCACGAGTTTGACCGTAGTTTAAGTGCCTATTACAGCGATAATTGTCCAAATAATATTAAAGAAGTAATGCGATATGTTACCTACGGAAGAAAAGTAACTCCTAGCACTGTTTCGGCACAACTTTTATTTTCACTTGGCTCAATTGTTAATTTTGAACAAGAAACATTGTTTGAACTATATAAAAGAATTGATGAAAATGTTAAAAAGGAAGATTTAGTAAACCGCTTAGACCGCATTAAATATTGGGCAACAACCTACTCACCAGAATCAATTGCTAAATTATTACCAGAAAAAGACACCCAGTACTACTCTACCCTTCCAACCAGAGAACAACAAGATATTAAACAACTTTACACTAAATTAAGCACTACCAATTACACCAAAGAAGAATTGCAACAGCTTTTATACGACATTCCAAAACAAGACGGCCTAACAGACAAAGAAAATCAGCCATACCAAAAGAAATTTTTCCAAAATGTATATAAATTATTAATAGGTAAAGATAACGGACCACGATTATATCTTTTCCTTGGTGCGCTTAAAAAAGAAATGTATTTAAACCTACTAAACTTTTAAGGAATTTTTAAAATGAACATAGTATTAGTTGAACCAGAAATTCCGCAGAACACTGGCAATATAATAAGAACTTGCACGTGCACAAATACAAAACTATACTTAATAAAACCACTTGGCTTTACATTAGATGACAAACATTTTAAGCGTGCAGGAATGGACTACTTAAAAGCATCGGACTTTGTTGTGCTTGATTCATTTGAAGAATTGTATGAACAGAACAAAGATAAACAATTTTATTTTGCAAGCACAAAATCTCAAAAAAAATATACCGATGTAACCTACCCTAATGACTGCTTTATTGTATTTGGCAAAGAAAGTTTTGGACTAAGAGAATCACTACTAAAAAAGCATTATAAAGATTGTATTAGAATTCCTATGGAAGCAAATTGCAGAAGCCTTAACTTGTCAAACTCAGTTGCCATAATTTTATATGAAGCCCTTAGACAAAACAACTTTAACGGACTTAAAGAAGAAGGCGAACTTACAGGAAGAATAGATTAAATTTATAAAAAATAGTTACCCAAAATTGCAAAAATAAGGTAACTATTTTTTTAATTTTTATTTACTAAACTCTTGGAATTCTTAATAATGTGGTGATATAATATCATAATATTTATTTAATAGTGTTTTGTTATATTTTAATAACAAAAAAGAGGTTTTAATATGCCAATAGTCACAAAAGAAGAACATATTAAAGGCTTCAAAAATCTAGCAAAATATCTAAGTTATTTCAAAAAATACAAAT
>CAJJIV010000082.1 GCA_905187655.1 uncultured Eubacteriales bacterium
ATTTATTGAAAAAATATAATTAACAAAAATAAAAAGTTAACCATACTTTGGTTAACTTTTATAATAATTATAAATTACATGCCTGCATTAGGGTCAAATCCACCATTAAATGGCATTCCTCCATAGTTTGGATCAAAAGTTCCACCCTGTGGCATATTAGGGTCAAAACCACCCATATTAGGTTGCATCTGATTAGGGTCTATAAAACCACCTGACTGCATCATATTGGGGTCAAAATTTGGCATCATACTAGGGTCCATCGGCATACCACTCATATTCATGCTTGGATCTACTGGCATACCACTCATATTCATACTTGGATCAACAAAACCTGACTGCATCATATTGGGGTCAAAATTGCCCATATTAGGCATCATTTGTGATTGGTCTAAAGCCATATCTCCGCTAGCAATTCCTTCGCCATTTCCCGCACCCATTTGCATATTTGATTGGTCATTGTTTTCTTCTGCCACATTTCCATTAGAACTTTCATCTGCATTTTGTTCAACTTCAGAAGTAGTTTCATTCATTTGTTCACTGCCTTCATTTATCTCGCCATCAAGACTCTTCTCTTCTTCACTAACAGTTTCTTCAGTTGGCGTAGTAATATTTTCTTCATCTTCAAGAGCATCATTTTCTTCCATAGAAATATCTGCAGAATTTAAATTGAAGTTTTTTGTACACATATCATCTATAGCAGTTGCAACAGCAACGATAAATGGGTCACTATATTTTTGTGCCATATCAAAGGCAATTTGTCTGTTTGCAAATAAATTTGTATTAGACTTTTCGTTTAAACTTATTTCAATTTGCTTTAAATATAATTTAAACGCAGTTTTTTGTTTTCCATCAAAGTTAGCAGGGAAATTGGCATAAACAAATTTCATTCCCCTGTCGCTAGAAAGATGTAATTGATAGCTTTTACTAACCGCTTCAAGTCTTTTTGCAACCATTAAATCTTTCTTACTCAGTTTTCCGCCTTGGGAAATCTTTTCGTTTAATTCGGCAGTGTAGTCCGCCATTGTTAATAAACATCTAAAATAACTTTGTACAAATTTAATGAAAGGCTTAGTTTTAACCTTAACGTCATCAATTTTAATAGTTCCACCAAATCTGTCACGAAACATTTCATTTGTAGTAGAAACACCACAAAGCAAAATTTTATCTACTTCTTTTTCATCTTCATTTGCAAACTTTTGAATATTGTCTATGTTTTTAACACTAAATACTTCAAGCAACTTTTTAAATTGTACACAATATTTTTCAATCTTTTGGGTAAGCATATCAATATCACTTTGATATTTTCTTATTTGAAACTCAAACTTAGCCTTTTCTGTTGCAAGTTCCTGCTTATCTGAAATATTTGATTGTATTTCTCTAATTTTAAGCATAATGCGGTCGCTATTAACAAGCATACCAGCATCGTTATCATCATCAAAACTTGAACTAAAATTTTCACAAAGTTTTTTTAGTTCGGCATTCTTCTTTTCTAGTAATTTAAGTTGTTTCGCATATGCTTCGTTTGAAGTTTCTAGGTTTTTGTCTAGAGCGTCTTTGTTTGCATTTAGTGTAATCAGTCTTATTTGAAAAGCTGAATACACTGTGCAAGCATCAGCAAGTTGTTTTAAAATTTGCAAATTGTTTAAACCAAAACGCTCAACAAATCCACAATAAACACACATAACCAAAGGTTGCTCTAGACATACTTGGCCAAAAGACCCAAGCCCAACTGGCATATATCTTCCATCGGTTTTTTCATCGTAAAATGTTTTAGTTAGGTTTTCCATAAACAATTTGCTCCTTATTATTATTTTAATTATATTAAGTAAGATAACTAGTATTAAAAGATGTTTTGAGTTATTAGAATAATTCCAAAGGAATTTTAAGTTATTTTTTGTTTTTTTCATTCTACTTTCCTTTCTTAATTTCTGTTTCATATAGTTTTTTGTAAGATTTAGAAGTTTTTAATAGGTAATCATGCGTCCCTTGTTTTTCTATCTTTCCATTGTTTAGAAAGAATATTTTATCAGCATTTACTATTGTGGATAGTCTATGTGCAATTACCATGATGGTGTATTCTTTTTTCATATTGTTAATTGCTTTAGTAATTTTTTCTTGTGTTTCGTTATCTAAAGCTGATGTTGCTTCGTCAAATAAAATTATTTCTGTTTTTTGAATAAGAGCTCTTGCTATTGCTAATCTTTGTTTTTGTCCACCTGATAGAGTTATACCATTTTCTCCTAGGATGGTATCGTACTTATCAGGTAAACTTTCTACAAAGTCATATAGGCATGCTGTTTTAAGTGCTTCTTTCATTTCCTTATTTGTTAAATTTGGTTTTACAAGCTTTAAGTTTTCTTTTATAGACATGTTAAATATGTAAGGACTTTGACTTATTACTG
>CAJJIV010000083.1 GCA_905187655.1 uncultured Eubacteriales bacterium
ATATTCTCTCATTTATTTTTTCTCCCTTATTTTTTTACAACCCCATTATAAATTAAACCCATCAATTTTTCAATTGTTTTTTTCCCAACTTTTTACACTACAAATTGCCCGTAGCCTTAGCCCCGCCTTAGCGGGTCGCGACTTTGGAGCGATAGGGCGACCTTGCAAGGTTTTTCCTGCGCCTTAGCGCGGAGAAAATACCGTCAAGTACCAAGGCATTTGCTCTTTGAGCAATGCCGGCTTTGTACATTTAACAACTTATACAAATTTTGCTAGTATTCACACCCCCCCCTTGTCTAACAAGGGGGTATGATGTGCGGTTTTCCGCAATATTAAAATTAAGAAGGTTTGTTTATGAAATATTATAATGCTGTTAAGGTTAATGATTTGATATTCAGTGTTGATATGATACGCTTTAAGTTTGAACTTAGTGAGTATCTGCAAAAGCAGTTGTATATTATTATTAAACAAATTCAAACTTATGATTATTTTAATTCGTACAATAATTTTCATTATAGAGAACTGTTTAAGATTAAAACGTCCGATTTAAAACAGTCTTTTAGTCTTGGTTTGGGTTTTAATGGTTTAAAAAATTCAGAGAAAAATTTATGCTTTCTTGAGTTTAACCCAAACAAACTGTATGACAGTTTGGAGTTAAATAAAATATTATGCTTTTTAAATAATTATGGAATCGATTTGGAGTTGGTTTTATATGACCTTGCGGTTGATATTCCATATAATAAAAAATTTGTTTCAATTTTAAAGGATAAGCGCGTTTATAAAAAGTTCTGTTATGACCAGCAAGGCGTTAATTGTACTGAGTATTTGGGTCAGGCAGCAGACTCCGGAAGAGTTAAGTTATATAATAAAACAATTGAAAGTAACTTAGACTATGAGTTAACCAGACTAGAGTTAACCACGAAGTGCACAGATTTCGATATTGTTCATAAGCAACTTCCTGCTCTTTTAGTCTTGCAAAATTTTGATTTAATGAGTAGCATAAAGTTGTCTAAAAGTGATTATGTTTTATTACAATTACTGTGGCAAAGTGACGACCCTAATTATTATTACAAGATGCTTGGTCGTGATAAACAGCAAAAACTAAAGCCATTTGTTAATTCAAATTTTAGTTTAAGTTTTTCGCAAGCAATTTTTGATAAATTGTTTGATGGAATAAAATTTTTTAAAGGTGTAAAATATGAAATACAAAAGAAGGATATACAAGATAGCATTTTCTGCTAAAGAGAAATTAAATGCATTAAAATTACTTAAGAGAGCAAGTTTTGAGTTTGTGGCGCATCGTTACCATTGTACAATACAAACTTTGTATCGTTGGCGCCGTATTTATGATGGCACGATAAATAGCCTAGAGCCTAAGTATTGTGCCCCATATACTCCACACCCTAATAGACATACTGAACAAGAATTAAACCATATTAAATATTTATTAAGGCGCAATCCTAATATCGGTTTAAATGAGTTATATGGTAAATTAAGGCTTAATTACGCTTATAGTCGTAACCCAGTTAGCCTTTATCGTTTGCTGCGTAAAAATGGTTGGTATTCAGAAACTAAGAAAAAGAATAAATATAGGCCACAGCCTTATGATACTCCTATTAATATTGGGGTTAAATGGCAGTTGGATGTGAAATTTGTACCTAGAGATTGTTACGTTGGTGAGTTTAAAGAAGAGCGGCGTTATTATCAATACACAGTTATCGATGAAGCAACTAGAGAAAGATTTATCTACCCGTATCAAGAGCAATGTGCTCAGTCTACTGTCGATTTTGTACAACGTGCTATTACTTATTTTGGATATAAACCTAAAATAATTCAAACTGATAATGGCTCCGAATTTACGTACACGCAACAGGCTAGGCACGACCAAATTCATTTGTTTGATAAGTTTTGTTCGCTTCGAGATATAATGCATAAAACTATTAAACCACGTACTCCACGACATAATGGCAAGGTTGAGCGGTCTCACAGAAATGATAACGAGCGTTTTTATAAATACTTAAAATTTTACACTTTTGACGATTTAAAAGTTCAAATGAAGGCGTATTTAAACCGCTCTAATAATATACCGATTAGTACCTTGTTTAGTCGAGATAAAAAACATAAGTGGCTAACTCCTAAGGAAAAACGTAAAGAGTTGTTGCTCTTGGACTGGGGTGTAATTGAATAAAATTTAATTAAAATTAATATAAAAGTTCGTAACTATAACAAAAATGTTTGTTATAGGTTTTTTTATGTTTGAATAAGGCAGAACAACCACCCTGTACAGGGTGGTTGTTTAAGTTT
>CAJJIV010000084.1 GCA_905187655.1 uncultured Eubacteriales bacterium
TGATGGCGAAATTATTATAGATGGAATTTCTGTTAATGGAAATTCATTAAAAACAAAGTCTATGATTGGATATCTTCCAGACAATCCTGAATTATATGATAGTTTAACAGGTATAGGTTACCTTAATTTTATAGCTGATGTTTTTGGTGTAGATGAAAACTTAAGAAAAGAAAGAATAGAAAATTATGCCAAAAGACTTGGCATTTTCGATGATTTGCAAAATCAAATTTCTACCTATTCTCATGGTATGAAACAAAAGATTGCAATAATTTCAGTTTTGGTTCATAAACCTAAATTGTACTTGTTTGATGAGCCTTTTGTTGGCCTAGATCCAGTTGTAAGTCATGAATTCAAACAAATAATGAAAGAAGAAACGCAAAATGGTTCGGCGATTCTATTTTCCACACACATACTAGAAGTTGCCGAAAAACTATGTTCTAAAATAGTTGTTATTAAAAATGGCAGAATAGTTGGCAGTGGAAGTATGGCCGAAATTAAAGGTGATGAAAGTTTGGAAAAATTCTTCTTGGAGTTAGAAGATGAAAAACACAATTAACTTAATTAAAATTAATATGTCTAGCATGTTTAAAATGATGTTTAAAAGTAAGAACAAGTCAGGCGTGGCAAAAAACATAGCAATTCCAATTTTTTTACTTGGCATTATTTTTGTTGGTATGTTATTTAACTACATGGGTGTATTAGAAAACTTAAAAGAAATGAATATGCCTGAATTAATATTTTTTCAAGCAGGGTTATTCACCTTTGCCTTTGTTGTTTTAATGACTTCGTCTGCAAGTAGCGGATATATTTATAACTGCAAAGATTATGAAATGTTGTCTGTACTTCCTTTAAAAACTAGTCAGATAGTTATTTCTAAACTTGTTAGCGTATTTATATTTGGCTATATTTTTGCATTTGCATTTTTCGTTCCTGCAATTATAGTTTATTTCATTGCAGTGCCATTTAATTTAGTTATTTTGCTTACATCAATAATAGGTTATATTTTTGTCCCAATAGTACCAACAATAGTAGGAATTTTAGTTGGTTATATAATATCATTAATTTCAAGTCATACAAAATTTAAAAATATTGTCACGATTTTGCTCGCTTTTGTTTTTATGGGATTGTATTTTGCCTTTTGTTTCAGTTCAAATTCAATAATATTGTATTTGGCACAAAATTCTTCATTAACACTAAAATACTTATTTTTCAGTATCATTATGTATATAACTGGGTTTATACAACTTAACGTTTTAGATATTTTCTGTTACCTTATTTTCAGCTTATTACTATTGTTATTAACTATTGTTCTTGTATCGCTTAGTTACAACAAAGTAAATCTTTCTTTTATTTATGGTAAAAGCAAAACAAAAAGGAAGAAAGGTAAATTGACATATTTTAGTCACTCAATTAATAAAGCATTACTTAAAAAAGAACTAAAGACATACTTTTCTATTCCAATTTGGGTAGTAAACACTTTAATGGTATATATTATGGCGGTAATATTTCCTGTTCTACTAAGAGTTATTGGTGGAAATTTGTTGTTTGGGCTAAATAGTTCCATTGCAACTATTGTTTTATCTGCTGTTATTTCTGCTATGTTAATATCTGGAAATATGTCTGCTGCATCGGTAAGTGTAGAAGGCAAAAATTTTTATATAACAAAATCACTGCCGATAGGTTATAAAACCTTCTTTGCATCAAAAATTTTGGCATGTCTTTTTGTTACCTTGCCATTTAGTTTGTTGTCTTCTATAGTTTCAATAATTTTATTTTTTGATGTGCTTGGCATTTTGGGGTCGGTATTTGTTTTAATTATTCCAATGACTGCTGTAATTTCTTGTTCAATATTTGGGCTATTAATAAACTTATTGCATCCAAACTTAGAATGGCAGAATGTGTCCGAAGTTATAAAAAGCGGACTGCCAATTTTTATTGTGGCATTTGGAGGAATGGCGCTTAATGGAATTGTCTGTGCAGTTTTGGTTTCAGTAAAACTTGGGCAGGTACTGGCTTCATTAATTTACTTGACAATTTATATTGTTCTGGGTGTTGTTTCTTATATATTATTAAACAAGAAGGGTGAAGAGTTGTATAACAATCTCTAACTACTAAAAAAAACAATAAGAAGTTCTACTTCTTATTATTTTTTA
>CAJJIV010000085.1 GCA_905187655.1 uncultured Eubacteriales bacterium
ATTGATTATGTTATTGTTCATGAATTAATGCACACAATTGAAATGAATCATTCTACAAAATTTTGGGAAAAAGTCGGTAAAATTTTACCCAATTTTAAAGAATTAAGGCGACAAATTCATGCCTTCGGTTTTCTATTAAATTTATTTTAAATTTTTGTAAAATATCTATTGACTTTTTAAAAAAAATGGTGTAAATTAACCTAATTTTTTGATGGGGGTTGGTTAATTTATGAATAAAAATACAGGCACAAATAAGGTATTTAATTATCTACTTGAAGATGTTTTAATGAGAGGATATAAAGTTTGTTATGACGAAAATGAAGGTAAACAACTGAATAAAAAAATTGCTTTACTTGTTCGTCTTGCAGTTAACGATGTAAAATCGGCACACTCTAACTTAAAGTTAGAAAAACTTATGGGTAAAATAAGGTTGTTTGATGATTACAAAAAAAGAATATCTACTAACGCAAAGTCGGTTAAAGAAATTTCTTATGTTGATTCAATTAATGAAGTTGAACAGCGACTTGTAAGAGAGTTAGCATCTTCACTTGGTAAATTAAATGAAGATAGTTATGTGGGTGTGGACTCTACAGTAAGCGATCAACGCAAGGAATTGGCATTGTATGCTCTTGGCTCTTCTAATGCTTATGATTATTATTTTTTTGCACGCAAAAATCCTGGTATTGAAGCCGAACAAATAGGAAACAAAATTGCAAATAAAAGTACTGTTCTTTTGGCTTGCTTTTTAAGAGATTGCACAACAGGAGAGAATAGGGAAGAGTTGTTTAAGAAGGCAAAAGATAGCAATAATCCTAAAGTTCGTGAAATTGTTGCAGATATAGAAAATAAAAAATTGAAAAAACTTCTATTTGAGACTTTTAATCAAAGCACGGTAGAAGCATAACAAAAAAAGTACAACAACTGTTGTACTTTTTTTAAAATTTTTTAACTAAGACCAGCCCCGCCATCTACATAAATTGTTTGCCCAGTAATATAACTTGATTCTTTGCTTGCTAGAAAGAAAATTACATTTGCAATTTCGCTTGGGTCTGCAACACGCTTTATCGCTAACGTGTTTGTGTAATCATCAATTTCGTTTTTATTTAAATTTGAAATCATATTTGTATCAGTTATTCCTGGTGCAATGCAATTAACTCGTATACCACAATAACTTAATTCACTTGCAAGCGATTTAGTAAAACCAACTAAAGCTGATTTTGTGGCAGAATAAACACTTTCTGTGGCTCCACCAGTTTTAGCATATACACTTGAAATGTTAATAATATTTCCGTTTTGATTGTTTGCCATATTTTTAGAAACTAAACTAGTTAAATAAATTACTGAAGTTAAGTTGGCGCTAATCAAATTTTGAATTGCGTTATAGTCTTCGTCAATTATTAGTTTGCAACGGTCGATGCCTGCGTTATTTACTAAACAATCAATCTTCCCAAACGTTTTAATACTCTCATTATATAATTTGAAAATATCTTTTGGGTTTGTCAAATCTGCCTTAATGGGCAAAACGTTTGTTAATGCTGTTAAAGCAGTGATCTGTTCTTCGTTTTTATGCTCATTATAGTGGTATATGATATTGTATTTATTTTGTGCAAACTTAAGAGCAGTTTGATAGCCAATACCCCCAGATGCACCAGTAATTAATACTGTTTTTGTCATATATTATTCTCCAAGTGCTTAAATTTTAGCAAAGTATAACATATTTAATAAAAAAAATCAAAATTTTTCTTGCAAAATAAAAAAAATATGATATAATGTTTTTTGTGCTTTAGCATATACACCTATTAACAGTGTAATTGCAATCGGGGTAGGGCACACAAAAATTACAATTTTTAGTTAATAAAAATTGTTATGGGCCATTAGC
>CAJJIV010000086.1 GCA_905187655.1 uncultured Eubacteriales bacterium
AATTAATCATGTTATTAACTAACAATTTAATAACATGATTAATTCAGTTTTAAATTAAAAAAATAAGTTTGATATTGTTATCAAACTTATTTTTTTAACCGATAAATAGATGCATTTTATTTTGTTGCCTCAGTTTCAGTTTTAAAACTATCTAGTCCTTTGTTCTTGGTGTTTTTGTAGATTTTTTTAACGTCTTCTGAAGTTACACCCTCAATAAACCAATTGAAATACTTTTCCCCCAAATCAGAATTTCTAAATAACTCTAAATCGCCATCAACTGTAAACAAATCTACTACACCATCAATGTCTCTTTCATAAGGAAAATTTGTTTTAACTTTTTTTGTTATAGGTCTCTCTGATGTTGTATGTGAATATCCATGATGATACCCATTAACTTTTTTAAAGCCAAAAGCATCAAGCATCTTGCTAACCATAACAACACTTTCAATGCTAGCAGGTTCAATATTGTTTCCATTCTCAACTTTTTCAGAAAGATATGATATAACTTTTAAAGCTTCTGAAAGAGACATACCATTTGGTATTTCAAAAGGACTTGAATATACATAAGTTTGACTAACTTTATTATATAGTAGACCTTTGCGATATTCCACTAATGAGACAAAGCATAGAAGGCAAATTGTTTTTGTAATTCATTTTTTGTAAACTCCTTAATAACACGCTTTATGGTTCGTATTATATCACAAAATAGATTTAATTACAATAGCAATTTATAAAAGTTTACTATGACCATAAATAACAAAATGTAGAACTTTGTCTGTAAAATACATTGTAAACAAATTCAATATTTTAATAAAACATATGTTAGTTTATAGGTTTCCAATTTTTCATAATTTGCATAATTTGCATAATTTAACAAGTTAAACAATGGTTACTTATAATAAAAAATTAAGCATGGAAAATCCATGCTTAATTTTCAAACCAAAATTATTAACATTTAAATTGTTACTTAGTTGGTGTGCCACATTTTGAGCAAAATGCTTCAGATAACTCCACTTTAGAGCCACAATTAGCACAAACTTTATCTACCTCTACCCTAGTCCCACATTTTGAACAAAAAGCAGCATCTTTTTTCAATGTTTCTCCGCATTTTGGACAATTTGTATGACCAACTTTTGCCTTACCAGTAGCTATTCCATAAGAAACTCCTTCAGCAATTTTGCTAAGTCCTCTACCAACTGCTGGAGCAGTATTATCTGCCAAATAATTTGTTGCATCATTAACAACTGGCATCACTGAACTAGTGAAATACGAAGCAATTTCTCTTCTATAAGCAATAATCATCGCAATAATACCATAAACTAATAAAGCAAAACCAATAACGCTTAATACACCACCAGATGCAAAATATCGCATTGCTTTTTCAGCCGAATTATGAGTGTTACTTACAGTTAAATCATCTACACCAGAAACTACAAATCCACCAATTGATTCATCTCCACCAGTAGTACTTTGATTCGTGGCGGTATTGATTAATTGATTTTTTGCTTCGCTAGTTTTTACAGAACCAACAATAATTAGCGTAATACCTATAGCTAACAAAATTGCCCCAATTATAAGAAGTATTTTACCAATATTTTTTAATTTACTTTTAACTTTTTGATACTTTTTTTCATTTGAATAAACCCCAATCATTTCAGCCATTTTGATTCTCCTTTTAATTGTATAAAAATTTTTATGATCAGGTTTTTAATTTATTTTTGTTATATTGTCAACTAATTTCTATTCAGCACGGCACTATTTGCATTTTAATAGTTTATAACATAATGTTTTTAGCTAACGATATGGCGTAGATGTTCATATCTTGAAATGCGACGCCTATTTTTCCACGCAATTCCGTTATATTAAAATCTTTTATGT
>CAJJIV010000087.1 GCA_905187655.1 uncultured Eubacteriales bacterium
AATAGTGTTACATGACAAAATATATGTGTTATAATATATAAAGAAATTCAAGGAGAAACAATGGAACATATTATAGATATAAAAAATCTTTATAAGTCTTTTGGCGAGGTTAAAGCTGTTAATAATTTGTCATTTCATGTAAAGAAAGGAGAGTTATTTGCTTTTCTTGGAGAAAATGGAGCTGGTAAAAGTACAACAATTTCAATAATGTGTGGAAGTTTAAATAAGGACAAAGGCTGTGTAATTATAGATGGAAAAGATATAGACAGCCAAATGCTAGAAATAACAAAAGAGATAGGAGTTGTATTTCAATCATCGGTTTTAGATAGTTGTTTATCCGTTAAAGACAATTTATTAATTAGAGCAAGTTTGTACAATATTACTGGCAAAACCGCTAGGGATAGGATTAACGAACTATCAACAGAACTAAATTTTTCAGATATTTTAAATCGAACGGTTGGGAAACTTTCTGGTGGACAGCGCAGAAGAATTGATATTGCCAGGGCATTATTGCATAGACCCCAAATACTTATACTAGATGAACCTACAACAGGCCTAGACCCGCAGACAAGAAGGACACTTTGGCAAGTTATTGAAAATTATCGCAAAAAATATGGTATGACAGTTTTTTTGACGACACATTACATGGAAGAAACTGCAGATGCAGACTATATTGTTATAATTGACGAAGGAAAAATTTCTGCAGAAGGTACTCCGCACGAATTAAAAACAAAGTATACTGGCGACTATATAACTGTTTATGGGCAAACAGAAAGTAATATTAAAAAATTAAATTTGCCTTATGAAATCAAAAAAGATGCAATAAGAATTTCGGTTAAAGATACAAAAGAGGCAAGAGATATAATTATAAAAAATCCGGACTTGTTTTTGGACTTCGAAATAACAAAAGGGAAAATGGATGATGTCTTTTTAGCTGTAACTGGTAAGAAGTTAGAGGAGGCAAATTAAGATGAATATAATTTACATATTAACAAAAAGAAATGTGAAAACATTTTTCAAAGATAAGACGATGTTTTTTACTTCGCTAATTACTCCTATAATTCTTTTGGTGTTGTATGTAACATTTTTGGCCAAAGTGTATAAAAGTGCATTTTTGGCAAATATACCATTAGGTGTTTCAGTCTCTGAAAAAATCGTAAACGGAATGGTAGGTGGACAATTGTTTTCTTCTTTGCTTGCAGTATCCTGTGTAACCGTTGCTTTTTGTGCTAATATGTTAATGGTTACTGACAAAATTAATGGAGCAAGAAAAGATTTCTATATCACACCTGTAAAAAAATCGTATCTTGCAATTTCATATTATGTTGGAACATTGTTCACAACTTTATTGGTAAGTTTAGTTGCAATTGCGGTAAGTTTTATATATTTAGCAATAACAGGGTGGTGTTTATCTTTTGGTGACGTAATGTTAATACTATTTGATACATTTTTGCTAACAATGTTTGGGACAGCACTTGCTTGCATTATAAACGTGTTTTTATCTTCACAAGGTCAAGTTTCTGCAGTGGGAACAATTGTAAGTGCAGGTTATGGCTTTATCTGTGGTGCATATATGCCAATATCTCAGTTTGGTTCGGCATTACAGCACATATTAATGTTTTTGCCAGGAACGTATGGGACATCTCTTATAAGAAATCATTCACTTAATGGTGTCTATAAGCAAATGGCTAAAGATAATTTTCCGCCAGAAGTAATTGAAGCAATTAAAGATAGCGTAGATTGTAATTTATATTTCTTCGACAACAAGGTTTCAGTTGGTACTATGTATGGTGTAATATTAGGTTCAATAGTTTTATTATTAG
>CAJJIV010000088.1 GCA_905187655.1 uncultured Eubacteriales bacterium
ATTTTTTTGGATACTTCAATTACTTTTTTAAAATTAAATATTATTTTTTCTTCATCATCTAAGCAAAGTGCCCCTTCCTGCAACAAAATATTTGAATACATAACAGAGCGCACACGATGTGCCTGCAATAAATCTGGCATTGCTTTTAGAAAATTTCCAGATAAATTTGAAACAATAATTTGCTTTACCTGTAGACTAGATAATATACCGCTTTGTTCATACTCATTTAAAAAAGCTATTGCACCAAGGTCAGCTTTAAATTCTTCTAATATAGCTGTATACTCACCACAATTTTTGTTTCTAGGCCCAAGCGAGTGAGTGTTTTCATGGCAAATAGTTGCAATATGCTCCGCTTCCGAAGAATAAAGATTCATTTGCTGACTAGATATTTTTGCTTTAATTGTTGACATATTTACAACTGACCTAAACTGACGATGATATACATTTTTTCTCATCTGAAAGGTATTTGCACAAATCTTATCGTTGTTCGGCAAATTTTGAGCCAGCACAACACCTGCCCTATACGCACCTTCATCGCCAGACAAACAAACAATATCTACATCTTGCTGTGCTTGAAAGAGTTTAACAGATTGTGGGTTACTATCTTCATAACAGTCGGCATATGGCATATTTTGCTTGGCAATTTCAGTTAATTTATCCAGTTGCTTAATTAAATCTGTCCCTTTTTTGTTTACAATTCCTAATCTTACTCCTAAACTATCCTTTGAATTAACACACACTCCCAAGTCGCTAAGCCTTTGATACAACTTTTTGTTTAAAATTATTTGTGGAGTAAGCCCATCATCATACGATTCCCTAGTTATGCAGAATTCTAAAATATAGCTGGATTTTACCCAAAGTTTATCTGCACTGGCAAGATTTGTTGGTGTCGGATGTTCAAAATAGTTAGCAAGCGCAATTAAGTAACTTTTAAAACTAATGTCTTGGCAAATTTGAGCAGTGCTTTGCAAAATTTGAGCAATTTCAATAAATTCAGGAAAATACTCTTCATATTGATAAGCAATAAGTTCCTTTCCATTATACCTAACAATGGTATTTGCTGATAGTATTTTTTTAACCATATCAACTTTGCCATCATCCAACATTTTGCTTAAAATTACACCCAGCTTTTTTGATGTTAAATCAGTAGGGAAAAAGGCCCCAGCAATAGGTTTAGAAAAGTTTTTTACAAGTTTAATTTGTTTTCCCTCTCGGTCGGGTGAAAACATACTTTTTTGAGCATAAAACAAACGAGCTGAAAGTTCGGCTTGCCTGTTCCCTTTTTTAATTTCTTCATCTAAAAATTTTATAAATTCTTCGTTTTTTTCATTCTCTAGTTTAAAGTGAACACTTTCTATTAACTTGGCAATACTAAGTAAACTCCCAAGCACAGTACGTTCATTGTCTGAAAGTGATAAATACTCCTTGCTATCTGGTTTCAATAATGGATATTCCTTAAAGCACTCTTTGCTTGTTCGCTTTTCTAATTCCGCTAAAGACAAATTAAGTTCAAACATTTTTCTCTCCGATATTTTTATTTAATAATGTTAACATTTTATTTATTAATAGCCAAATAAAATTAAAGCAATTTAATGCTTGATTGACAAATTTGCTTTACAAAATTTGGTCATATGATATAATTAATTAAAAAGCCCAAGTATTTATTTTAATTAAGGTAACACCAATGAACAAATTTAAAGA